>NZ_JAKUEU010000023.1:0-71037 GCF_022663075.1 Bacillus cereus group sp. BfR-BA-01441 | reverse complement strand
AGCCTGTTTTTCCGTTAATGTTAATTTTGAACCAACCATTTTCTTCGCCAATCACGTTTAGTGATTGACCGTTATAAACGCGTGAGATGATGTCGTGAGAAGTGCTTGATCCCGCACGAACATGTAAGACGCTCGCGTTTACCGTATAAGATGAGTTGTTTGACGCAGAAGCTTGGACAGTTGTAGCAGCTTTTTGTGTATTTTGTTCAGGTGCAGCTTGAACACTATCAAGTGTAGGTGCTGCTCCTCCTGCTACAGACACTGCCGCAAGACCGGCAAGATACTTTTTCATAATTTGTCGATTCCTTTCTGTCTGTAATGTAGTGAAGAAATATTTACCAACTGTTAAAAATTCTAAAGAGCATGTCGATTACTGTCAAGGCTTATGTGGGAATCTGAATATGACAAAAAGATTACAAGAAAAAATCAAGGTATAAATTTACACCTTGATTTCCATTTAAATGCATATATTGAATATAAAAGGACAGAAATTATTCGTGTTTAAGAAGATGACATATTGGATTGTAACAAGATTTTATTAAAAGATTTTTGCAGTTTTTTGGTGATAGGTCCAACTTGCCCATCTTGAATCGCGGTTCCATCAAGGTGGGTCATTGGTAAAATTTCAATTGTTGTGCCTGTAAAAAAGCATTCATCTGCTTGATAAACGTCACGAACGCTGAAAAGTTCTTCCTGTACAGGAATGTGAAGAGTATTCGCTAAAGAAAGGACATATTGACGAATAATGCCATTTAAAATAAGGTGATTGGCTGGATGTGTGTAAAGAGTTCCATTTTTAATTAAAAAGAAGTTGGAATGGCTTCCTTCCGTTACAATACCATTCCTTACGAGAAGTGCCTCTTTACAGCCTTTCCGTTCAGCTTTCGTAGCAGCTAGTACGTTTGGTAATAAATTTAATGATTTAATGTCACAGCGTAGCCATCGAGTATCGGGTTCTGATATAGCGCGTATACCATATTCAATCCATAAGGCTGGTCTTTCTTTTTTTGTAATATAGGCATAAATTGTCGGAGGGGTGTCATATGAAAATACATGTGTGCGAGCTTGTACACCACGAGATACTTGCAAATAAATTGTGCCATCTTCGTGGAAATGGTTTCGTTCAATTAATTTGTAAAGTAAAGTGATGAGCTCAGCTTTTGAGAAAGGGAGCGATAATTCTACTTCTTCCATGGATCGATATAATCTCGTTATGTGCGGATCTAATAAGTGAAAGTTCCCTTTATATAGGCGAATAACCTCGTAGACACCATCTCCGAACTGCGAACCTCTCTCTTCAAGTTCTATGTACGTTTGTTGTTTTGTTGTATCAATAACTTCATCATTCCAAAGTACAAATTTTTCGTATGCCAATTTCCGTCCCATCCTTTCGTAAGTACGTAAGTAATGTGAAACTTTCATTCATGCGAGATAAAAATCACTATAGTAATTTTTATGTAAGCAATTCTCTACATATGACCGTATATGTATTTGTAAATCATAGAGAAGTAAGGATGGTTTACCCCGCATTAACGGGCAGTAAAACTCCTACTTAAAAATTCGGGTGGAGCAAAGAAGTGAATTGGGCGAATAACTGCCCGTAGCTGCCCGATTGGTGAGGGCTGATTAAAGTTTCACTTTACAGCATTTTGTATATACAAATTCGAAAATAAGAATGAGAATCCTGCTTTTAAATAAAAAAAAGCAACATTCTTATGGAATGCTGCACAAGGAGGGTAGCTATCTTTCATAGGGACATTGTCTCGTTGAATGTTTTGTGTATGGAAACAAAACATGTTGAAAGACAATTATAAGAAAGTAGAAACAAAAGATTTACACACTTCTTTAAGGGATCTTACGAAAGATGAGAGATAAGAAATATGTAGAACCTCGTTTACATATTTTATTATAGAGATTCTTCATTAACACTATGTGAATATTTGGTAAAGGTTATGTAATTTTAAAGTTAATGAATATAAGTAGTTGTATGGAAGAAAATAAAAAAAGAGGCTGAGATTACTCAGCACTCTTCTTTTCTTCTTTAATAACTGTTTTTACTTCACCAGTTTTGATCTTATTACTTTCAGAGAAGCGAAGTAAGTCACCTTCAATGATTTTATCAGACATGTTCAATTCATTTTGGGCGCGATCAATTAGTGGTTGAGATTCTTCTTTCGGTAATTGTACAACTTCGCCAGTAGCACGGTCATAGAATGTACTGTTTGTGTACATGTATTTATCTGTAACGAAGCTACCGTCACGAAGAACAACGAATCCTTTATTATCAGGTGAGAATACATCATGACCGAATCGAACGTCATTTGTAGAATCTACACCAAGTAAGTTTAGAATAGTTGGTTTAATGTCAATTTCACCAGTTGGTTTCGAAATTGTTTTACCTTCTTTTTGACCTGGAACGTGAATAAACATCGGTGTTTTTTGTAAGTTCATATGGTCAAATGCAGTGATTTCTTCTTTTCCTAAGAACTGTGCCATTGCACGGTTATGGTTTTCAGAAATACCGTAGTGGTCACCGTAGAATACGATTACTGAGTTGTCGTAAATACCTTCTGCTTTTAGACGCTCAATAAAGTGTTTCATTGCTTCGTCTAAGTAACGAGCAGTTACCATGTAACGGTCAAATACTCCATCACCAGAATTGTATTCGTCGATTAATTTTGTACTGTCATCGTAAGTGAATGGGTAATGATTCGTTAAAGTAAGGAAGCGAGTATAGAATGGTTGCTTCACTTGTTTTAACATATCAATAGATTGATCGAAGTACTCGATATCTTTTAATCCCCAGTTTAATTTTGTTTCTGGTGTAATCTTGTAGTCAAGTTCGTTGTAGTAACGATCATAACCAAGTGCTGGATACATAATGTTACGGTTCCAGAATGTTGCGTTGTTTGCGTGGAATACCGACGTGTGATACCCTTGCTGACGTAAAATTTCTGGAGTTGCTGTATATTCATTGTTACCGTGTGTGAAGAATACAGCACCGCGGTCTAGTGGATATAACGAAGTATCTACTAGGAATTCAGCATCAGATGTTTTACCTTGACCAGTTTGATGGAAGAAGTTATCAAAGTAATAACTTTCTTTCGTAAATTGGTTTAAGAATGGTGTAACTTCTTGTCCGTTAACTGTTGCACCAATTAAGAATGTTTGTAATGACTCAAGAGAGACAACAATTACGTTTTTCCCTTTTGCAGTACCGAACATATTTGGATCTGGTTTACTTTGTGTTGTTTTTACGTAGTTTTCTGTTTCTTGTAATTTACTACCGTCAGCGAACGCTTTTTGTGAACTTGATTTTGCTTGTAAGCCAAGATCGTATACTTGGTGTACATATAATCCTAAGTTTTTAACAAGCATAACGCGGTCGAATGAACGTGTTAATAGTTCTGGGCGTTCAGCTTCTGCAAGTCCTAAGTTTGCGAAGAAAATAGCAACTGTTGATACGAAGTATAGAGAACGCATCGGGCGTGCTACACGCTCTGTAGGTGCAAAGTTCTTCATTTTCTTTAATAGAACGAAGAAAACGATAATGTCTGCAAATGCAAGGATAATTTTGTAGTTAAATAATTCTTTCACACTAGAACCTAAACTTCCGAAGTTAGATGTTTGTCCTAGCACCGGTAATGTAACGAAGTCATTGTAGAATCCGTAGAACATTACGTTACCAACAAGAACGATTGTTAAGACAAAATTAATTCCAAGTGCTATATAGTTACGTTTTTTCCCTTTTGCAAATAATGCAAGACCAACAAGCAGTAATGATGCTGCTAATGGGCTAAGGAATAAAATGAATTCTTGCATGAAAGATTCAAGTTTTAAGTCAAAGCTTGTGCGTGTAATAAGGTAAGTTTTTAGCCATAAGGCTAAAGCTACGAATACAGTGAAACGCACATTTTGAAATTGTGATTTCAAGGTTTCTTTCATTCATTTCCACCCTTTCTCTATCAGGCTTGGTCGATTTTGGAGCGAAAAATGCTAAAATAAAAAATACATAGTTTTCTTGGCCATAATTAAAGGTTCTATATTCACCCATATACGACTATAACTATGCATACCCTTTTGGTTTCTTTTGTTGCTCATAAGCATAACGTCATTTCTGTATTATACAACAAAATTCATTTCTGAGAAACACTATAACATTTTACATTTTTTGTATAAGATTTGTCACTACCAGAGAAAACTTTAACATTCGTTTATATGTCCGTCAACTAGAAAATATAACAAAGGTAGAGCAGAATGTTAAGTAGAAGTGAAAATTTTCTTTGTTGAGAAATAAGAAACGAAGATGGGTAAGGGTTATCTAGAAATCTATTATATGAAGGAAATCGTGTGAAAATTAACGAACACTTGTTCTTTTTTGGTTTGTTTGTTACAATAAAAGTTCATTGATAGGTTTTGTGTAATTTCCATGAACTTTTACTGATAACATATTGTAGCTTATTTCTTTTTAAAAATAGGGAGGCTTTTTACATGAAACAAAAATTTTCAGTTGAAGCGTTTTGGAAGAAAGTAAAACATGTTGCAAAGCAAGCTGGGCAGTCGGTCATTTATGCAAGTTTATTACTGTTTTACGTTTTGCAAAGACCCGATGTTCCAAAACGAGTGAAAATTATTGTAATTGGAGCACTTGCTTATTTTATTGCACCGATTGATGCGATTCCAGATTTCATTGCTGGAATTGGCTATACGGATGATTTAGGGGCGTTAACGGCCGCACTAATACAGGTGTCGTTATACGTCAATGAAGATGTGAAAGATAAGGCACGAGTGAAGTTGGCAGAATGGTTTGGTTCGGATATAGACACAACATTTATCGATCAGAAATTAGGTCAATAGGTGAAACCTGTCATAAGGTGACAGGACGAACGTAAGCGAGGAAGTGCATTATGCCATCAGGAAGAACGCATACGAAAATAAACTTAATATCCCTTCCGGTTGTTTTGTTTTTTCTCTTTTCGTATGGATTAACAAATTTTGATTTTTTATTAACTTTTGCAATTGGTTTTTTAGTAGGTACTTCATTTTTAACACCAGATTTAGATACGTACAGTAATGCTTATAACAAATGGGGTTTCTTACGTATATTTTGGTATCCTTATAAAAAAGTAATGCCGCATCGATCTTTCTTTACGCATACGATTATACTTGGTGATGTGATTCGTATTGCGTACATGTTAATCGTCTTTTCTCCATTTTTATTTCTATTAAATGTAATCGCACTGGATGGTAATTTAATAGAAATTGCGAAGAAACATGAGGTTGAAATTGTAACGTTCTTAATGGGAATTGTTGTGGCAAGTACGCTTCACATTATAGCGGATAAAGTGAATACGCGCCGAAAGAAAATGATGAGAAAAAAGAAGAAACGCAGAAGATAAAGTGAACGAATTAGGAAAAGGACCCTTGCAATTTGCAAGGGTCCTTTTTTAAACAAACGTTTGTTTAAAATTAAGCTTTCAGCACTTTAATTCCTTTTACAATGTTCCAGATGAAGTAGTATAAGCTGATGATTCCGCAAATAGCTAAGACAATCATTGATCCAATTCCAAGTGTTACATCTGCTTGGTCAGATCCCATGCCCATAATTCCTAAAATGGCTACGCCGATAAATGTAGCAATACTTGGAATGATGTGTGTCCATAGAGCACGTTTTGCATGTGGCTTTGTTTCAGCGTCCCCCACAATCCAAACGATAATTGGGAATAAGATAGGGGCAAATAGTACACTAAAGTACGATAAAGCAGCTAATATTTTGTTTCCATTCATATATATCACCTCATAAATAATGTCCGTTGTTATACTATTATTATGCAATAAATTTTGCAAGCTTTCTATCGATGAACATTACAGGAACATGACGATTTTGTAAGATTTTTTCGTTAAATGATAAAATTTTCAAAAAAATCTTTTTTAATGGAAATTGTTATGGTACAGTATAAATGAAAGTTGTTGAAAACGTTTTCTTAAACGTTTTTTTATTTTAGACTTAAAGGTATGATGACCTGATAGTCTATTGATGAGGTTATTCTATTTAAAAGGGGATTCTTTAGGGGGAGAGAACAATGAACACATGGACACAAGTTTATGATCCATTCGGAAACATTTGGATTTCGGCAGCGGTAGCACTTATTCCGATTATCTTTTTTTTCTTAGCTTTAGCAGTTTTCCGCATGAAAGGGTATGTGGCAGGATTTATTACAGTTGTACTTACAGTTTTAGTAGCGTTATTCGCTTATAAAATGCCGTTCACGATGGCAATGGCAGCGACCGGATATGGTTTCTTATACGGATTATGGCCAATTGCTTGGATTATCATTATGTCGGTATTTTTATATAAAATTTCTGTGAAAACAGGTCAATTCGATGTGATTCGTGCATCGGTATTATCGATTACGAGCGATCATCGTCTACTCGTTATTTTAATTGGATTTTCATTTGGAGCATTTTTAGAAGGAGCGGCAGGATTTGGGGCACCAGTAGCGATTACAGCAGCACTTCTTGCGGGGCTTGGGTTAAATCCTTTATACGCAGCAGGTCTTTGTTTGATTGCAAATACTGCACCAGTGGCGTTCGGAGCGATGGGAATTCCGATTACAGTTGCTGGACAAGTAACAGGTATTGATCCACATAAAATTGGACAAATGGCTGGGCATCAATTACCGTTCCTATCATTATTTGTGCCATTCTTTATCGTATTTTTAATGGATGGATTTAAGGGGATACGACAAACGTGGCCTGCGTTATTTGTAGCGGGTAGTTCATTTGCGATTACGCAGTTCATTACAGCGACATTTTTAGGACCAGAACTTCCGGATATTACATCGGCACTTGTAAGTTTAATTAGTTTAGCGCTGTTCTTAAAAGTTTGGCAGCCGAAAGAAATTTATCAATCTGGGCAAGCAAATAGTGAAGTAGCAGCAACAACGACAGCGGCATCGATGCCGAAATTAACGTTTGGAAAAGTAGTGAAGGCATGGTCCCCATTTATCGTATTAACGGTTATGGTAGTCATTTGGAGCCAAAGTTTCTTTAAGGCATTATTCACTCCAGGAGGGGCTTTAGAAAGTCTTGTATTTAAGTTTGAAATTCCAGGTCTGCATAATCTAGTAATGAAAGCAGAGCCAATTGTAAATAAACCAACGCCTTACGAGGCAATTCTGAAGTTTGATGTATTATCGGCAACCGGAACAGCGATTTTAATTGCTTGTATCATTTCCATGTTTATTTTGAAAATGAATGTAAAAGATGCAGTAGTGACATTTAAAGAAACGTTAAGCGAATTAAAAATGCCAATTCTATCTATCGGATTCGTACTAGGGTTTGCATTTATCGCAAACTATTCTGGTCTATCTTCCACGTTAGCGTTAGCATTAGCTGGAACTGGCGGACTATTCCCGTTCTTCTCACCATTCTTAGGCTGGATTGGCGTATTCCTAACAGGGTCTGATACGTCTGCGAATGCACTGTTCTCAAATTTACAAGCCATTACAGCGCAGCAAGTCGGCGTATCTGAAGTGCTTCTCGTTGCAGCAAATACAACAGGCGGTGTAACAGGTAAAATGATTTCCCCGCAGTCGATTGCGATCGCTTGTGCAGCGGTTGGTCTTGCTGGAAAAGAATCGGATTTGTTCCGTTTTACAGTGAAGCATAGTTTGTTCTTCGTAATTATTGTTGGTATTATGACTTATGTTCAGGCTTATTATTTAACGTGGATGATTCCATAAACAACAAAAGAAATAAACTTTTAATTTTCCAAATTATGGTGTATGATAGAAAAGTATTGAAAATTAAATCAGTGATAAACTAGGGGTGCCTAACGTATGCGTAGGCTGAGAGAGAAGCGCGTGAACTTCTTAACCCTTTGGACCTAATCTGGCTCGTACCAGCGTAGGGAAGTTAACGGCTTTACATAATGATGTCTTTATGAGCCAGGTCCTTATTTTTTTATGGACCTGGCTCTTTTTATGGAAGATGCGCAAATTGGGAATACCGACAGTAGTGGATAGGGTTGTTCAACAAGCAATCAGTCAAGTGCTTGGTTCAATATTTGAAAAACAATTTAGCGAATCTAGTTACGGCTTTAGACAAGGGCTCTTTTATGTTTGTATTTCGGAACTTCATCATATTTCTTTAAATAATAAGCACGGTAAGTAGCTTCACGAAATTGTACAGAGTTGGTAGCTTCAACCATGTAATAACGAAGATACTGGTTTCCCGTTCGTGTCATGGGTGTTCGTTCCGATTCAAAGTTTCCAGATTGCGATTTTTTCTAGTAAAGACCGGTGTATTTGGCCAATTGTGCTTCGTTCTCAAAGCGTTCAATTTGTCCAACTTCCGCAATGATTCCCGTGGCGTATACGACTCCAATGCCTGGAACACTTGTTAAATATCTCGCTTCTGGAATGGCTTAGAATAAAGCAGTAATGCTTTTTTCTATCTCTTTGATTTGTTTTTTCAATGTTTGAATCAATCGTGCATAAGTGGCTAATACAACGTCCACAGAGTCTTGAACGACCTTACCTAGTCGGTAGGAGTCACGTATGGCTTTCTTGATGGTTTTCGCTAAATCTTCCGGATCGCTAAAGCGTCCTTTCCCCTTTTTCTGAAGAAGAGTAGCGAGTGCTTCTAGATCCATTTCTGCGATTTCATCCAACGAAAGGGAATCTGAGAGTATTTCCATCATCGTCGCACCAAAAACAGAGGTATTTAACTCTTTCGATAACGTATTACATTTGTAGTAAAGGTTCTTCAGAAAGTGTTGCTTACATTCTGTTTGCTGGTGAACGAGTTGATATCTAGATCGTGTTAAACGTTGAAGGGCAACGTATTTTTCCTCCTTGATAAGAAACTTATTATACCGTCCGATTCGTAAAAAATCGGCAATACGGAAAGCATCTATTTTATCGGTCTTATCTTCTTCAAAGAGTTTTTTATACCGATGGATGGCTTTTGGATTTTGTACGACCACTTCCACGTCTAAAGCCCTCAAATCCTTATCTTCCGTTAGGAACATGGAAGGACGGAAACTATAGACGGAAGTAGATTCCATACCAATGACAATTTTTTTATAGTTGTACAACTGATGAAAATGGAGAACATCCTCCTTAATGGCATTGGCACCATTCACATCGTTTGAAAGACAAATTTCTTTCAAAACAGTGTCATGACTGTCAAGAAAACATACATCAAGTTTTTCAAAGCTTACATCAATAGCTACGAATAATCTCAAAGAAAGGACCTCCTTTCTTTGAATAGTATTTGGAATGAGCTTGGATACTGTGGGATCTCCCTAGAGTCAAAAACATAGCCACAACCTCGCGTATGAGTATTCAATGATTGCCTTCATCTAAGCTGCCCCTCCCACCATTATGAGAGGTAAGTGAAGGAAACCGATACAGCTTGTGCGTATGCAGTGCATTTTGGTCTGGGTCACAGTCTTTTAACGTGGTCGAACTACAGGAGGAGTAAGCATATTCCCGATGGATCCATTTCCACACTTCCATTATCTGGGGAAATCCCCCAGTATCCAAGACTAAATTTTACCCATACATCATTTTTTTGATGTAGCTCTTGAAGATAAAAACTATTTAATTTTCAAGGAACAGTTATTAACTTAAAACTTATTATACGAGGAGGGTGTATCATGAAAAAAATATGCTTTGTATTAATTGTCGACGCTGGTATAAATTATGGTTCAATATTTTCTCTACCATTTTTAAGGAATCAGGATGATTTGAAGGAATATTTTTCTAATTATTATGATGTTTCAATTAATTATATTAGGGATAAAAACTCAGTTGACTATTTGGTAGTTCCCAAACCGTGTCCAGCTTTTGATAATGAAAATAATCTTCCAATAATTGAAGTACCAGCAATCTTATTTATGGAAAAGAATTTTGAAAAAATAAAGACTTATATAGACAATTATTTTTCTAATAACTCATAAAGAAAATAAAAGTACAGTAAAAAGAAGTCCGATAAAAAACGAGTGGTGTAGAATATTTCTATTAATCATTCGTTTTTTATTATATTTACATATATTTTTTAAAAGAGGATTATAGACGTTCTGAAAAAAAATTATAACAAGAACAGTGTTCGTGCTACTATCTACGGTTATTTTTTGTACTAAGTACCCCTTTAACTAACAAGACAACAAAAAAATAATTAACATATTAAGGGAATTACGTTACAATAAATGTAAGAGATTTTTCTTTGAGTTTTAGCTCTGAATAATAAAGATAGTTAAATCACTAAATGGAGGAGCAGGTCAATTTTGTTCCTTGTATAGTAAATTGTTACCTATCTCTATTGCAGGTTGTATGGCAGGTAACAGTAGCAGTTGTAGCGAAATACAGCAGAGACAAAGGCTCTTTGGCAAACGGGACTGATGAATGTATTTGGCAAGTAAAAAATGGTTCTTCCCGGAGTTAGTTGAAAAGTCTCATTCTCTCCAAAAGTAGAATCTTTGTCCGCAATGTGGAGAATTTGCATCGACCATACATGATTCTTTTAATAAGCTTTAACTTGTTTATGCTCCCTTCGGCAAGACCATTATTATTCTCATAAGTTACCGCATTTCTGACAGCTTCAATATCCCGGGCTAATCCATTCGTAAAGCTCTTAAACTCTTGTATATTAGTATTCTTAATTTTCTTAATACAATGGTTGAGATTCTCAACACTCTTTGTGGTGAAGATGTTTTTAAACTCCCATTTTAAATCATAAACTATTTTTACAATAGGGTGTTCTTCGTAATTATTGTTGGTATTATAACGTATGTTCAAGCATATTATTTAACGTGGATGATTCCATAAAGAGAAAAAGAAATAACCTTTGCATTTTTCAGATTATCGTGTATGATGGGAAAGTATTGAAAATTAAATCAGTGATAAACTAGGGGTGCCTAACGTATGCGTAGGCTGAGAGAGAAGCGCGTGATCTTCTTAACCCTTTGGACCTGATCTGGCTCGTACCAGCGTAGGGAAGTTAACGGCTTTACATAATGATGTCTTTTATGAGCCAGGTCCTTATTTTTTTATGGACCTGGCTCTTTTTATTTTGGCATGCGCTGGCCATATCTCGTCCTTGTCACGAACAGGGGAGGCAACAAAGGTTATGAAACAGTCTGTTTCAGCTGAGCAAATTGAATTGAAATCGAGTTTACCAGGGAGTAAGAAAGTATATGTGGATGGACCACGCGCAGGCATGAAAGTGCCGATGCGTGAGATTGAACAAAGCGAAACGAACGGCATCCCAAATCCTCCAGTCCGTGTGTATGATACGAGCGGTCCTTATACGGATCAGGCGTATAAAGTGGAGCTGGAAAAGGGAATTCCAACGCCGCGTCATTCTTGGATCATGGAGCGCGGGGATGTAGAGGCATATGAAGGGCGCGAGGTGAAACCAGAGGATGATGGTGTGAAAGTGGCTTCGAAACATACACCTGTTTTCCCGCAAATGGATCGCCAGCCGCTTAGAGCGAAGCAAGGTGCAAATGTTACGCAAATGCATTATGCGCGTAATGGCATTATTACGTCTGAGATGGAATACGTTGCAATTCGTGAAGGAGTAGAGCCGGAGTTTGTTCGTAAGGAAATCGCAGAAGGCCGCGCTATTTTACCAGCGAATATTAATCATCCAGAAGCAGAACCGATGATTATCGGGCGTAATTTCCACGTGAAGGTAAATGCAAATATCGGAAACTCTGCTGTATCTTCTTCTATTGCAGAAGAAGTAGAGAAGATGACGTGGGCAACGCGCTGGGGTGCAGATACGATTATGGATTTATCTACAGGTAAAAACATTCATACGACGCGTGAGTGGATTATTCGTAATGCGCCTGTACCAGTTGGAACTGTGCCGATTTATCAAGCGCTTGAAAAGGTAAATGGAATTGCAGAAGATTTAACATGGGAAGTGTACCGTGATACGTTAATTGAGCAAGCGGAGCAAGGCGTTGATTACTTTACGATTCACGCTGGTGTATTGCTTCGTTACATTCCAATTACTGCAAAGCGTACGACAGGTATCGTTTCGCGTGGTGGTTCGATTATGGCGCAGTGGTGTTTATTCCATCATAAAGAAAACTTCCTATATACTCATTTTGAAGAGATTTGTGAAATTATGAAGCAGTACGATGTTTCGTTCTCTCTTGGAGATGGATTACGTCCAGGATCGATTGCAGATGCAAATGACGAAGCACAATTCTCTGAGCTTGAAACACTTGGTGAATTAACGAAAATTGCTTGGAAACATGATGTGCAAGTTATGATCGAAGGACCTGGACACGTACCGATGCACTTAATTAAAGAGAATATGGAGAAAGAGCTTGATATTTGTCAGGGCGCGCCGTTTTATACACTTGGGCCACTAACGACAGATATTGCACCAGGTTATGACCATATTACATCGGCAATTGGAGCTGCGATGATCGGTTGGTTTGGAACGGCGATGCTTTGTTATGTAACGCCGAAAGAACATTTAGGTTTGCCAAACAAAGATGATGTACGCACGGGTGTTATTACGTACAAAATTGCAGCGCATGCGGCTGATCTTGCGAAAGGACATAAAACGGCTCATCAGCGTGATGATGCACTTTCAAAAGCACGTTTCGAATTCCGTTGGCGCGATCAATTTAATTTATCTTTAGATCCTGAACGTGCGATGGAATATCACGATGAAACGTTGCCTGCAGAAGGGGCAAAGACAGCTCACTTCTGTTCAATGTGTGGACCGAAGTTTTGTAGTATGAGAATTTCACATGATATTCGTGAATATGCAAAAGAAAATGATTTAGAAACGACAGAAGCAATTGAAAAAGGAATGAAAGAGAAAGCAGAAGAATTTAAAGAAGCTGGTAGTCATTTATATCAATAACACGTTACACCTCTTTACTTGATTGATCACACTGTAGTAACTAACTTTATTATAGAAGAATCCCCATTTGCTAAGACGGTAGCAAATGGGGATTCTGTTGTTTATAAGGCAAAGAAGAGATGTACCCAGTAGAATAAGAGGAATAGTGTGACGACTGTTGTGAGCGGGATAACGATAAGGGATACACTTAAATAGTCTTTCCATTTTACTTTAATTTTGTTTTGTTTCAGAATATACATCCAAATGAGTGAAGCTAGTGTACCAATTGGTAGTAATAGTGAACCGATGTCACTACCAATGATGTTTGCAAGATAGATTGTTTTTAATGTGACTGGATCTAGTCCCATTTCTGTTAATGTGATTGTACCAATCATAAGGGCAGGATGGTTATTGAAGACGTTAGAGAGGATGGATACAAGTCCGCCCATTGCAAAGCTAGCATAGAGTAGATGCTGATTCACAATTGGCTCGAGCCATTGTACAAGTGCAGCTGTTAATCCTGCGTTGTGGAGTCCGTAAATAATGACGTACATAGAGAAGGCGAAAATTAAAATGTGCCACGGTGTCTTTTTCAAAATGTCGACAGGATTTGTTCGTAAGTAGTACCATCTCCAAATGAGAAGAACGAGTGAACCAAGTACTGCAACGATTTCAATTGGGATGGATAAGAAGGATGCAACGAATAGAAGACAGCGCATCAGGAAGACGAAACCTAATACTTTTAACATGAATCTTGTCCGTTTTTGTTTCGTATCAACAGAATTATTTCCTTTTAGTGGATGGAAGTTTTTCGTGAAGAAAATTTCTTCAATATCATATGAAGAAACAGGTAATTTTTTCGGAAGTTTTTTCTTCAAAACTGTATACATGAGCCATGACATAAATAATAAGCCTAATGTTGCAGGTACAAACATCATAGCAGTATGCATATAAAGAGTCATATTAACGATATTTAATGCAATTAAGTTTACGATATTACTTACACCAATTGGTGCACTAGATGCGGTAGCGATTAAAGCTCCG
Organism: Bacillus cereus group sp. BfR-BA-01441; assembly: GCF_022663075.1. Classification (NCBI taxonomy): domain Bacteria; kingdom Bacillati; phylum Bacillota; class Bacilli; order Caryophanales; family Bacillaceae; genus Bacillus; species Bacillus cereus group sp. BfR-BA-01441. The sequence goes on along the minus strand of NZ_JAKUEU010000023.1, from coordinate 57,117 downwards.
CTTAATAAATAAGGAATTTGTTGATGTGGTTTTAATTGAAGGTTTTTTAGAAGAAGAATTAAAATGGGAGTTGTAATTAAAATACTACCGTCGTTATTAAATAAAAGAGTCATAAGAAAACATAATAATTGAATATACCAGTATAGACGGCGTCCAGAACCTTTCGCTAGATTTGCCAGTTTCGCTGCGGACCAATGGAAGAAGCCGAAGCTTTCTAATATAACTGCCATGACGATGGTCGCTAATATTGTTATGGAAGCACCGCCAATTTTACTTATAATATCCATGACGTCTGGTTTTGATACAAGTCCAGTAATTATGATGATACCAGCTCCGATTGCTGCTGGCCACGCCTCATTCAAACCTCGAGGCCGCCAAAAGATAACGATCATCGTTAAGAAGAATACAATAATAGTAATCCATATTTCAATGCTCATATTTTGCCTACCTTTCTATTTTCCCTTGAACAGATGTAGCTTGTCTCAAGTTTATATTGGTAGTATATTCAGCAAAAAATAAGAAGAACTAGACGTATAACGAGATGAACCGAATATGTGTTTTTCATGCTAAAGGACAAGTGTCACGAATAGTGAAATAACTATTATGAGAGGAGTCTATAAATTATTGGGGCAGTAAAATAGTAAATGAAATTTATATGGGCAATTATGGAGATATATTGGCGCAACTTAAAATATATCAGCGATTATTGAAATATATTGGCGATTTTTAAAATATATCGACTTATCAACAAAACATGACAAAAGGAGTCTATTCCAAAATGCCTTTTGGGACAGACTCCAAGACTATATTATTTTTCCTTCAAAAAAGTACGATCCTTCAAGAATAAATTCCAGAAGAAAATAAATCCTGGTAATAAAATTGCAATCCCAATTGCGTATAGAATGAGCAGTGCATAGAACGTTTCTTTCGTTGTAAAGCTTGTAAATACAGTTACGTCAGGATAAATAATATAAGGTAAATGCGCGACGCCGTAAGCGTAGCTGGCAAATGCATATTGAGCGACGACAGCTAAAACGGCAATGCGAGGGTATCCTAGTGTATTGTATTTTTTGTTTGTCCACCAAAGGGACGAGTATCCGATAACGAATAAAACAATAGAAACTGTAAACCACGGGAATTGCTTTATTAATCCTTGCATAAGCCAATGTGTTTCTGGGTCCATTACAACGAGGGCGATGATTGCTGTAACGAGCGTTGCAGGACCAAGAATGATAGCATTTCTTCTATAAATTCTATACGTATCTTCTGAACTTTGTTCTCTCGCAAAATCAGCAAGAAAGAGAGAGGAGAGAAATAGTTCAGACGTTAGTCCGAAGAGCATATAACAGTAGATAACCGGGCTAGAAAGAAGTTTTCCATACAGGAGTACTTCTTTTCCTTCAGACATTGTAATATAGGCTCCCTCTGTAACGGGTAAAACGGTAATTAATAGTGCTGGAATTAAGAGACCAGTAATACCTGAAATAACCCGAAGAAGGTACTGATATTTTGGTAAGGAGTAAGCAAATACCATAAACGTACTACGTACTGCAACGAGCACTAAAATTAACATAACTGGTACGAACATTACTGTCGCAAGAGTAAAGGCCGCTTTCGGAAAGAAGCCGAGAAATGCGACAACGACGAAAACAAGAAACGTATTTGTTACTTCCCAAGTGGGTGATAAGTACCGATTCGCAAGTTTGGCAGCGAGAGTTGGATGTTTGGCGTATACCATGCCCCAAAAACCAGCTCCAAAATCGATGGACCCTAATATACTGTATACGAAAATAAGGGCCCATAAGATGATGATTGCAATACTTTCCTCATGCATGAGAATCGCCTCCTTGGTGTTGTAAATCATTCTTTAATGGATGTCTTCTAAAGAATGTCCGTAGAACAATGACTGTTAAAATAGCGAGTCCAATATATAAAATGATGAACAAAACAAATAAAGGACCGACGAAATCGGCGCGTGTAGATGCATCGACGGTACGTTGCATACCATAAATTGTCCATGGTTGACGACCGCTACAACTGAAAATCCATCCGAATTCAATACCGAGCATCATAATTGGTCCGCATGCGGCAGCCCCCCAAAGTAGCCACTTCGGTAGTTCTGTTCCCTTTTTTCGGTAAACGAAGTACCAATATAAGAGTGCAATTGCTGCAACTGCAAAGGTAAACGCAGCGGTGCCGACCATTAAGTTGAATAGTGTATGTGTATAAAATGGTGGCCATGTTTCTTGTGGGAATTCATTTAGACCTTTTACGACAGTGCTAGGGTCTAGTCCCACTAATAAGCTAAGCATGTTTGGGATTTCAAGTGCATAGTTTAGTTCAAGTGTATTAGGATCCACAACCCCGCCAATGGATAGCGGTGCGTGTGATGTCGTTTCAAATAAAGCTTCAGCAGATGCAAGTTTTTCAGGTGAGTGTTTATGTAGGGCGATTGCCGATTCGTGCCCTGAAAGCCACATCGTAGCGCCTGTAATAAATGTCACGACAAGCCCTAATAGTAGCCCCTTTTTATGATAAGCAATTTCACGTGTACTTAAATTTTTCTTCAATAATTTAAATCCAGCGATAGAAGCAATGACAGCCGCACCAGTTGCATAAGCCGTAATAACGACATGGAATGCACTTGTGCCAAAACTCGGATTAAAGAAAGCTTTCCAAGGATCAACGTTAAAAACAGATCCATCTGGATTCATTGAAAAGCCTGCTGGTGTATTCATCCATGTATTTGCTGATGTAATGAGCACGGCGGATGCCGTGGCACCAAGCATGACGAAAAATAGCGAGATTAATCTCATAAATGGAGGAAGTTTATCGGCTGCATATACGTAAATCGACATGAATAAAGCCTCCAAAAAGAAGGCAAAAATCTCAATTTGGAAGGGAACAGAAATAACTTGCCCAACAATTTTGGCGAAACCAGGCCAAAGAAGTGAGATTTGCACACCAACAATTGTTCCAGTTGGAATTGCTACACCGAGAAGAATAGCAAACGCCTTTGTCCATCTTTTCGCCATAATGGCATAGTCGGAGTCTTTCTTCCAGTGATAGAGTATTTCGCTTATAAAAATCATCAATGAAAGACCGACCCCAAGTGTTGCAAAGATAATGTGGAATGCTAATGAAGAACCAAAAAATGCTCTTGCTAATGTTACCGTATCCATATGTAAACTCCTCTTCTTTTTTGCCATTATTTTCTGATTGAATTGGAAGATTTATTCAAAAAAACTACCAAAAATATATATGTATTTAAAAAGTGAATATGATAATATAATGTTGTAATATTTTGAATAGAAAGAAATAAATAGTTGGTCATGTTTTGTTTGTTTTTTGCTCAGGAATCTTTTATAATCTTTTATGCGAACATAAGTTCTGTTTTTCGGAATCAAGAAGTTTATGTGAAATGGAGAGGGTGTTTTATGTATCCTGAAGTCATTAAAAAGATGGCATTTTCAAAAGAGCATAGAGATTTATTATTGAAGCTATATAATAAAGAAATTACACGTCGTGAATATGATCGACTTGTACAATCGCTATATAAACCTTCTAAAGAGGTTTGCGGGGGATAGAAATGCGGGAGACAATCTAATAGATTGTCTTTTTTAAATTTATGTATGTTCTGATAAAATTAAGGTTAGCCTTACTAGGGAGGTGAAAAGATTGCGGAAACGTTTATATATAGGGATTGGAGTTATCTTCTTAATCGCTTTAGGTGGAATTGTATTTTGGTCAGCTTTACAAGGAAACCGTACAGAAAATTTTATTTTAAGACATATGGTGAATGACAATGGAACACTTGCCACGTATCGTTTAGTAGATACTAAGGCAGGTACGGGTGAAGCTAAGGGACGTGAAGCTTTATCAGAATCGGCGGGATTATGGTTACAGTATACACTTGATAAAGATGATCAGGCGTTATTTGATGAGCAAGTAAAGGTTATTCAAGATAATTTCATATATAAGAATCATATCGTTTTATGGAAACTCTCTGAAAAGGGAGAGAGGCAGTCAGCTACAAATGCACTTATAGATGATCTTCGTATTATAGAACAATTATATCGTGCTTATGAAATGTATAAGGAAGAGCGTTATAAAAACCTTGCCTATCAATTAAGTGATGCTGTACTTCGTTATAATAAAAAAGATAATTATTATGTTGATTATTATGATGCAGATGCAGGAAAACAAAATAATTTTGTAACAACATCATACATAAATCCGCGTGCATTCTCCTATATGAAGAAGTACGGCAAAGTTTCTGCTCAGCAATATCAGGAAGTCGTTCAATTTTTAGCAGATTATCCAAGGCATGGCTGGGCATTCCCAAAAGAGTATAAAGAAGATGGTACATTTACGTACGATAAAGAAGTGAATCTTATTGACCAATCATACGTTGCATATCATCGAAGTTTAGGTGGTCTTTCATCAGCCGCTTATTTGGAATTTATAAAGAAGAAGTTCCAGGAGGATGGAAAGCTATACGGTCGTTACAATTTAGAAACGGGAAAACAAACTGTGAATTATGAATCGCCGGCCGCGTACGGACTAACGATTTTGTACGTACTACAAACAGGTGATACAAAGTTTGCGAAGGAATTGTATGATCATATGGCCACATTCCGAAATGACAATGTATTTAGTAGATATTACGGTGGATATGTAACAGGTGAAAATAATAATACGCATATTTTTGATAACGTATTGCCGCTTTTAGCTGAAATGGAATTAAAAAAGAGTGAACAATAAAAGGTGCCACCATATGAGGGTGGCACCTTTTATTTGTTCATATAATTTTATGTCCTAATATTAGAGAAGTAGTCAATCACGAATTCACGGAATTGCTGAGCTGTTTTTGATAAGTAGCGTTTTTTTGACCAACTTAATCCGATGGTTCGCTGACAAGTGGGTTCAATAATACGCAACTTGCTTGATGCTAAAGTAGAGTTTTTTAATAAAGTTAAACTTGGAACAAAAGCGATGCCGAGACCTTGCTTAATGAGGTCGCTAATTACGGTCGGTTCATCGACTTCAAAAGCAATATGCGGAGTGAAACCAGCTTCTTTACAAAATTCATCTGTTAAGTGCCGAAATCCATAGCCAGTGTTCATACTAATGAACGGTTCGTCCTTTACTTCATGGAGGTGGATATTTTCTCGGCCTGATAAACGATGGCCTGAAGGGACGACTAAGAAAATTTCTTCTGTAATAAGTGGTTCCCAAACAATTTCTTCTCCTTCAATTGGCACAGAGGAGATACAAAAGTCAATTTCTATATTATCTAGTTGTCGTTTCATAGAAGGAGTGGATGCCAGAAATTGTTGGAACCGAACGTTAGGATGTTCTAGTAAAAAAGAGCCAAGTAGTTCTGGCAATATTCTCGGAATAGAAACGGCTAGTGTAATAGAGCTTTGTTGTAATTCGGCTAAATCTTTAATTTCTCGTTCCCCTTCGCTTAATTCATGAAAAATACGCTCTACTCGTTTCAAAAATACTTTTCCGAAAGAATTTAAAGTAATCTGTCGACCTTGGCGATCAAATAAAGGGACGCCTAAATCCTTTTCGAGTCTAGCGATTGTTTTGCTGAGTGAAGGTTGTGCGATATGCAATTCTTCAGCTGCCTTTGTCATATGTTCTAGTCGTGCCACTGTCTGAAAGTATTTTAACTGGAGCAGTTCCATTTCGAGTCTCCTTTCTATAGACCAAAAGGAATGAATTAATAATTAAAGATGTATTATACAGTATGGAAAGTGACGTGTATAGTAAATCTGTTAAACCATTCTAATGGTGTTAAATTCGGAGAAGGAGTATGTTTCATGAAGGGAATTCAACTTGTATTTAAAGATTGGAAAGCGATGTGGCACCATAAACATGGACGTATCGCTTTAATTTTTTTATTAATCGTTCCGTTAATTTATTCAGGATTCTTTTTAGCCGGATATTGGGATCCGTACGGAAAATTAGATAAATTACCTGTTGCGGTTGTGAATTTAGATAAAGGTGCTGCGATGGATGAGAAAACAATTCATGCAGGAGACGATTTTGTAAAAAATTTAAAGGAGAATAAAGAACTGGCTTTTCATTTCGTATCAGAAAAAAATGCTGATGAAGGGCTAAAAGAAGATAAGTACTATATGGTTGTTACGATTCCAGCTGATTTCTCTAAAAAGGTAAGTACACTTATGGATGAGAAACCAGAACCAGCACAATTGCAGTACAAAGTAAATCCGGGTAAAAACTTTGTAGCGGCTCAAATTGGAACGACAGCTGTTGAAAATATGAAAACAAAAATTTCAAATAGTATTACGAAATCTTATACAGAAGGTGTGTTTTCAAAGTTTCAAGACTTAGCACAAGGGTTGAGTGATGCAAGTAATGGTGCTGGGAAGTTACATGAAGGAACGACAGATGCAAGAAATGGGGCAAATCAGCTTGCAGATGGTATTCATCGTTTAAGTGACGGGACATCAAAAGTGAAAGAGGGAAGTGAAAAACTTGCTTCTAGCAAATCAGCCTTAACTGACGGAGCGAATGAGCTAAGTCAAGGAGCAACTTCACTTCATAGCGGTATGGAGTTATTAGCACAAGGTGAAAAAACGTTACAATCAGGGGTTAGTGAATTAAGTGCTGGTACAAATGAATGGGTGAGCGGAAGTGAGAAGCTTGCTGAAGGCCAAGTAAAAGCGGATGGTGCAGCTAATAGTATAAAACAACAATTAGAAGAGTACGTGAAAAATCATCCAGAAGTGCAGCAAGATCCCGCTTTTCAAAAAATTGTTGCTACGTCTGATGGACTAGCTAAAGCAACAAATACTTTAAATAATAGCCAACAACAATTGACACAAGGTGCGAAGAAGATTGCTGACGGTCAACATAAGATTGAAGAAGGCATGAATACATTCGGAGTTAAGTTAAATGAAGCTACTGCTGGAACGAAAAAGGTAGCAGATGGTGCATCGAATTTGGCTGATGGATTTACGAAGTGGGGAAATGGGTTTACATCATTGCAAGAAGGTGTAAATCAGCTTGCGAGTGGTGGAACGGAGCTGAATAACGGTGCTGGTAAATTAACAAATGGACTTGTTAAACTTGATGATGGTGCGAAAGAACTTTCTACGAAATTGGGAGAGGGCGCAGAGAAGATAGCGGATGTTCGTAATGATGATGCACGTAATACGATGTTCTCAGAGCCAGTTCAGTTAGTGAAGTCAACAGTTTCTGACGTGCCTAACTACGGTTCAGGCATTGCGCCATATTTCTTATCACTTGCATTTTATGTTGGCGGAATTATGGCATCGAATATTTTACCTCTTGGCCGCAGACAAAATATGAAGGTAAGCGGAACGGTACATTTTATTAATAAACTAGGATTGGTATATTTAATTGGACTTATTCAAGCGCTACTCGTAGATGTAGTTGTGCTAGGTGTTATGAAATTAGAAGTTGCAAGTGTGCCACTCTTTGTTTTATCAAGTATTGTTATTTCCTTTACGTTCATGACATTTATTCTTATGTTAGTAACAGTATTTGGTCTTGTTGGAAAGTTCTTAGCGGTAACCCTTCTTGTCCTGCAATTAGCGACGAGCGGAGGTACTTTCCCAGGAGAATTAAACATAGCTGTTCTTAGCAAAATTGGACAGTTTCTCCCAATGTCTCATTCTCTTAGAGGATTACAAGATGTTATCTCTTTAGGAGATTGGTCGCAATTACAAATGCAAATTTTAATATTGTTATGTTATCTCGTTGTTGCCGGTGGAATTGCTTGGATCACGAGTCATATACAGCATAGAGAAACGAATGTAGAACAAGTTTCTTAAGATGAAATAAGCTATCCGATTTTTTCGGATAGCTTATTTTTTATTTACGTTCCATTACTGCAAAGTAATTATTTTCATTATCAGCAAAGTTGAATGCTCTACCAGTAGGTAAATCTACAACCTGTCCAACTGTGACATTTTTCTCAGAAAGATCTTTATATAGACGGTCTAAGTCATCTGAGAAGAACATAAGTGAAGGTGTATTTAGGTTTAGTTCAGGTTGCATCTTCGCGATTAACGCTTTATCGTGAAGGACGATGCTTGTTCCTGCTTCTTTCGCCGGTGCAATTTCAATCCAGCGGAATCCGTTTCCGTTATTTTCTTCCGCAATGATTTGGAACCCTACTTTTTCTGTCCAAAATTGTACTGTTTCGTCTTGGTTATTTACATATAGCATAATTTGTCCAACTTGATTAATCATAGGTGTCTCTCGCTTTCTTTTTATATGCGTATTATTATATCAAATATATGGCTTGAATAGTTTTTTATGATTTTTTCGGAATACAACCTTCGTCCATTTCATCTTTGTTGTAGGAGAAGGTCCTGTAATCCAAGTATGAAATGGTATTGTGCTACAAATGACCATTGTTGAAATAGAGATAATGGCCGTTAACACAAATAGTAATAGGGTATATAATATAGTATTTTCTTGCAGCGTGAATAAGGAAAGAAGTTTTGTGCATAGTTGCAAGAAGAATAAATGAGCTAAATAAGCACCATACGTGTAATTTCCAATGAAACGTAACGTTTTATATAAGAAACCACGACGCTGTACTATCATAATAGATAACACATACAGTATGATAATTTCGCATACGATATATAAAAACATAGATGGCTTTAAATAGGTAGAAACAGTTAAATGAATAGAGTTTGCTCCGTAAAAACTAAACAACTCATAATTGATGAATAAAAATAAGATGAAAAATAATATTGTTATAAGCGGGATATGTTTCATGACGAATAGACGCCAAGTTTTTAGTGCTACAGCGGCAATGCCACCCATAACGAAATAGAATGAGTAGAATAGAAATGATCGATCTGTATAATGTAAAATTGTTGAACTTGTTAATTTTTCTCCATTAAAAATATAGTGAGAAGAGAACCACATTAATAGAAAATATAGGCAAGCGAAAAAGGTCATATATTTATATATGTCTTTTTTATTTTCTGTTCGTTTTTGAAACCAATAAAAAAGTGTGCATAGTAAAGGGAACAATAAGTGAATTTGGAACATCATAATAACGTACCAAAGATGGGGCGCGGCTGTTCCGAGTAATAAACTTTTTATTCCACTTTGTAATGTAATAAGATCGTTTGTTGTTAATAAGTAAAGAATAGACCAAAAGAAATAAGGAATGAGTAAGTGTGTCGCTTTTTCAGAAATATATTCTTTATATACTAATTGCTTCGTATAGTGACGAATTAAGTGAAATCCAACGATAAATATGAATGCTGGTGCTGAGAATTTTGCAAGATTAAATAGCATACCCATAATGAGGGATTGCTCAAGTGAGACATTTCCTTGATTCATTGTATATAATAACGAACTTTGCAAAACGACAGCGAGAAATGCAATGCTTTGCAAAACTTTAAATTCAGGTGCGCTTTGTGTCATTATTTCCATCTCCTTTTCCATACATGATTATAGTACGGAGAATGGATAATGGATGTGGAATATTTGTGAAGATTGTAACAAATTTGTGGCGAGAGGAAATATCAACTTATCAACAAATAAAGAAAGAGGATGCTCTAAACGAGCATCCTCTTTCTATTAAGCAAATTTGTTTTTGATCCAATTCTTACCTTCTACAAGGCGAGCTGTCATTACGGCACAAGCGTTATCTGCTGTTACGTTTAACATCGTTGCAGGTGGATCAATGATTGTACTAATTGCTGCGATAATTGGCAGTGCTTCTGGCGGGAAACCGTATAGAGATACGATTAACATTTCACCGATCATACCACCGCCTGGAATAGCACCCATTACTGTTCCTACTAATAGAGAAACAACAAGTGCGATTGCTAATGTTTTCGGTCCTTCGAATTCCATGTTGAAAATACCGAATAAGAAAGCAATTTTTAATACGCCACCTAAAACAGAGCCGTCTTTATGAAGTGTAGAACCAAGAAGGACAACTGTTTCACGAACGTCTGAAGAAATACCCATTTTCTTCGTTGCTTCTAAGTTCGCTGGAATACTTGCGGCACTACTACAAGTTGCAAGTGATGTAACTGTAGGAGAGACCATGTTCTTCCAAAATACTTGTAAACCTTGTTTGCGACCTGCAAGGTATGCATAGAATGTGAAGAATACAAAGAAATAAATTAGAGAAGCAGGATAGTATACCATTGCTGCTCGGAAGTAAGTTCCAAGAAGTTGTGGTCCGAATTCGCCAACTAATGCTGCAAAGTAAGCAGCAAGTCCGATTGGAGCGTAGTACATAATGAAAGATACAACCTTCATTGAAATCTCTGCACCAGCTTGTAGGAATGTAGCAAATGGCTTTCCTTTTTCGCCAACTGCTGAAGTTGCAATCCCCATTAAAATAGAGAAGAAAATAAGAGCTAACATATTTTCACGAGATAGTAACTTCGAGAAGTCAGATACTGTTAAAATACCGACGATTTGATCTGCAACACTAACAGCTTTGCCGGCTTTGTCAGGTTGTGTTAGTTCTAGTACAACACCTTGTGCTGGCGGGAATACTTTCACGACAATAATCATAAAAATAGCAGCTAAAATACTTGTAAATAAGAAAGTTCCAGCCATACTAGACATAATTTTACCGAAACGTTTTAATCCATCCATATTAGCAATAGACGATGCGATGCTAAAGAACACTAGAGGTACAACAATCGTAAACATTAAGTTTAAGAAAATGTCACCAAGCGGCTTTAAAGCAACTGCATCGGCACCCATGAAATAACCAATGAAACCACCAATTAGGATAGAAGATAATAAAATAAGTGGAAAGCGATATGCCTTCATAAATATATCCTCCTATCAATTAAAAAAATCATACTGAATCATTATAGCGAGTTAGGGGCCCCTTTACTAGGAGAATACGGATAAATGGAATAGCGTGAAAATCAAGAAATTTTTGTTTTTAAGCTCGGCATACAGCAGGAAATCTAGACATATATATTTGTAACCTAGTGGTGGCAAGGAGTGCACCATAACTTAGGTAAAGAAAAAGGGGGAGGGAAGCGGGATGAATATTTTACTTTGCTGTGCAGCGGGAATGTCTTCCAGTTTGATTGTTACAAAGATGGAGAAAGCAGCAGAGGCAAGAGGGATAGAAGTAACAATCTGGGCAGTATCAGGTTCTGAAGTGAATAGTCATATTGATAAAGCGGATGTTCTTTTACTTGGACCGCAAGTACGTTATTTATTACCGAAAATGAAAGAACTATGTAAGGATAAAGGGATACCTGTTGATGTCATTCAATCTGTTCATTACGGACTTTGTAATGGAGAAGCTATCTTGCAAGCAGCTTTGTTAATGAAACCATGAGGAGAGTGGGATAGATGATACGGTTTTTAGAGAAGTATGTGATGCCGGTAGCAGGGAAGGTTGCAGAGCAGAGGCATTTACAAGCAATTCGAGATGGAATTATTTTAACGATGCCTTTCTTAATTATTGGATCGTTTTTCCTTATTATTAGTGCACTGCCGATACCGGGATATAACGATTTTATGTCAGGTTTGTTTGGGGAGAATTGGCAGCGAGCTTTAGGGTATCCAGTTAGTGCAACTTTTAATATAATGGCTTTAATAGCTGTTTTTGGAATCGCTTACAGACTTGGAGAGTATTATAAAGTAGATGCTTTAGCATCCGGGGCATTGTCGCTTGTGACGTTTTTACTTGCGACTCCATTTCAAGTTGCATATATTATACCAAGTACAAAAGAAAGTGTACTTGTAGAAGGCGCTATCCCAGCTGCATTAATGGGAAGCCAAGGGTTATTTGTAGCAATGATTATTGCACTTATATCTACTGAACTTTATCGGTTTATTGTACAAAAAAAGATAATTATAAAGATGCCAGAGACAGTTCCACCAGCTGTCACGCGTTCATTTGCAGCACTTGTTCCAGGATTTATTGTTGTAACAGTTATTTGGATTTTACGCTTAATTATAGAAAATACTTCTTTTGGCAGTATCCATAATATTGTAGGACAAATTTTACAGGAACCACTTAGTGTACTTGGTGCTAGTCTTTGGGGCGCAATCATAGCAGTTATTCTCGTTCATGTTCTTTGGTCGTGTGGAATTCATGGTGCTACTATTGTTGGTGGTGTAATGAGCCCCGTTTGGTTGTCGTTAATGGATCAAAACCGAGTTGCTTTTCAAGCTGGGCAAGATGTACCAAATACGATTACGGCACAGTTTTTTGACTTATGGATTTATATGGGCGGTTCTGGTGCAACGCTTGCTCTAGTTGTCGGAATGTTACTATTTGCACGAAGTCAACAATTAAAAAGTTTAGGGAGATTGTCAATTGCACCTGGTATATTTAATATTAATGAGATGGTAACTTTTGGTATGCCGATTGTGATGAACCCACTTTTACTAATTCCATTTATATTAGTTCCAGTTGTGTTAACAATTGTTTCGTACTTTGCAATGGAATGGGGATGGGTCGCACGTCCGAGTGGGGCCGCTGTACCTTGGACGACACCTATTCTTTTTAGTGGATATTTAGGATCGGGCGGGAAAATTTCAGGTGTTATTTTACAACTTGTTAACTTTGCGCTAGCATTCTTCATTTATTTACCGTTCTTAAAAATATGGGATAAACAAAAACTGGCGGAAGAAAAGGGGGAGTAAAGAACTAAAATGGATACGATAGAGACGAAAGCTTTTCATTTAATCTTGCATGGGGGAAACGCGAGAAGTTGTTCAATGGAAGCAATTGATTGTGCGAAGCGTGGGGAGTTTACAGAAGCTGAAGCTAAATTACAAGAAGCACTAGAGGAATTAAAAGAGGCGCACCGTGTACAAACGGAGCTTATCCAGAAAGAAGCTGGTGGTGAAAAGACCGAAGTTACTCTTTTAATGGTACACGCACAAGACCATTTAATGAATGCAATTACGGTGAAAGAATTAGCGAGTGAGTTTGTAGAGTTATATAGGAAGATGTCGGTGGATGAATGAACCTTGCTTATGCAAGGTTTTTTTATCTCGAATTAACGGGCAGTAAAACTCCCACTAATTAAAATTTCATTTTATGTATGTGCCTGTACCATCAGTGGAATGTTCATCCCACTGATGGTATTTTACAATCCTCCTTTTTTCGGATGAGTAAGAGTTATAATTAATCGGCAGTAACAATTTCTCCTATACCACGAATTAATCTTTTTATATGCATCCGTTCCGGTTTTAATATATTTACGATATAATCAATCGATATTTGTGGTTCAACGGTTGTACCGCAAGTATAACAGTCAATAGCTGCAAAATTTTGTTCCGGGTAAGTGTGAATGGAAAGATGGCTTTCTGATAATAACACTAATACAGTAACACCATATGGCTGGAACTCTTTTTTACTTACGTTTAAAACATGGGCACCAGAGTAATCTGCAGCTGTAACTAGATGATATTCTAAAAAGTGCATATCATCTAATAGGGAAAAGTCCACTCCCCACAAATCTACTATTATATGCTTGCCAAAAGTAGAATATTCCATAGGGCAGCACTCCTTACTATAATATCGTCAAAACTTCATTTCCTGTTTGTAGCATTGATGTAAGATAAGATTTGATTCTGAATTTAAAAGAGCGAGGTTACGTTGTTCTAGATGTTCTTCTTTAAATTGAAATAAAGGAAAAAGAAGAGCAGGCAATGTTCGAGGAGTTGGTACTACATATAATTGTTCAATTTGATCGAGTACATGTGCAGAATTAGTAGCAAGATGAAATCCCCAGTCAGTTCCGAAAGAAGGAACGATTGTATGATAGCTTTTTACAGTTAATCCAGCGTGTTCAATTGTATTACCGATACTCCAATATACTAGAGGTGCATCAGCAGGTGAATTAGATTGACAGACGAAAGCACCATCTTCTGTTAAGAATGTAGCTATACGAGCAAATAGTTCGCTTGTATATAAAGTACTTAACAACTCTGTCGCTGGGTCTGGAAAATCAATAATGATTACATCGTATAAAGATGAAGGTGAATTTAGAAATTCTTTTGCATCGCATACGTGCACGTTCACTCGATTATCAAAAAAAGCATTTTTGTTTAAAGATACTATTTCTGGAACATTACGTGCCATATTAATCATCGCCTCGTCTAAATCAACAAGGTCTACATGTAGCACAGTTTCATATTTCAAAACTTCTCGTAAGGCAAGACCATCGCCACCACCTAATATGAGAACACGTTTTGGATCGATTACTTTTGACATAATTGGATGTACAAGTGCTTCATGATAAATTTGCTCATCAACGGAACTAAATTGTAGTTGCTTGTCCAAGTATAAGCGAACATCGTTTACTTGGACTAAATTAATATTTTGATAATTACTTTTTTCTTCAAATAGGTTCGTATGTTCACCAGCTTGTATTTCCTTTAGAGAAATTTCATCCCACACATCTAAGCTGTGTGAATCTGTAGGTACTATAATTACATTTTCCGATTGTACTTGCTTATCTTGCTTATTCTGCTCATCCTGTTTGTCCTGTTTATCTTGTTTTTCTTGTATATCATGCTTGTCCTGCTGTTCTAGTTCAAATTTGTCAGAGTCTAATTCAGAACGCTTGTCTTTTTTATAGCTTGTTATTCTATAAATCTTTATTTTGCTTTGTTTTCTATGTTTTGGCATAGGAATCCCCTTTCGAATTGTGTTATTTTATTCTATTTTATTTTATGTAATCTAGTAGAGTTTGCTTGGACAATAGAATAGATAGAAGACTGAGCCCAAGAAAATGTTGTTTTTTACTAGATTCCTACGATAAAAAAGTTTTTTTAGTGTTTTTTCATATTAAACACAACTAGACAACTAAACACTAATCTATTTTCATACAGTTATGTGTTAAAAGCGTGTTGTTTTATAACACACTGTGTGTTTTTTGAACGACACACTAATTGAAAGCGTTAACACACAAAGAAAACAGTCGAAAAAGCACTGATTTTAGTGGTTTTAAAAAGTTGGCACGCTAATTGCATTAATAAATAGCGTAAAGAAAAATAAATAAAACATAAATTTTTTATACTACACAAGGGGGATTTTCAAATGAATATTTTATTATGTTGCTCAGCAGGGATGTCTACAAGTTTACTAGTTACAAAAATGGAAGCGGCTGCAAAAGCTCGCGGTCTAGAAGGAAAGATTTGGGCTGTATCTGGGGATGCAGTAAAAACAAATATCGATCAAGCAGATGTATTATTATTAGGACCACAAGTTCGTTACATGCTTTCTTCAATGAAAACGCTTGCTGATGAGAAAAACGTTGGAATCGACGTTATCAATCCAATGCACTACGGCATGATGAATGGAGAAGCAGTTTTAGATCATGCATTAACACTTAAAAAATAATTAGGGGGGAAGCGAAATGCAAAAATTTATTGCATTTATGGAGAAATATTTAGTTCCAGTCGCAGGTAGAATTGGATCGCAGCGCCACTTAGTTGCAATCCGTGACGGATTTATCGCAGTTATGCCTCTTATTTTAGTTGGATCATTTGCAGTACTTATAAATAACTTACCAATTGATGCTTTCCAAAACTTTATGAAGGGCACATTTGGTGACGCTTGGAAAGATGTCGGTGGCGGTATGTGGACTGGTTCCTTTGCTATACTCGCCCTCATAGTCGCAGTTGGGATAAGTTACAATTTAGCGAAATCTTACGGCGTCGATGCGTTGTCAGCAGCAATCATTACATTCGGTGCATTAATTATTATTTCTCCGACAACGCCAAAAGAAGGCGGTATTGATTTAGCGTGGACAGGGGCACAAGGTCTATTCGTTTCCATTATAGTGGCTCTTCTTGTAACAGAAGTGTTTAGATTCTTTGTTCAAAGGGATATTACAATTAAAATGCCAGATGGTGTTCCACCGGCAGTAATGAAATCATTCGCAGCGTTAGTTCCAGCATTCGTTATTTTGATTGTAACAGCAGGTATTCAATTAGCTGTGAAACTTGCGGGAACAAGCATTCATAAAATGGTATTTGAAACAATTCAATTACCATTACAAGGTTTAGCGGGTACATTACCAAGTGCAATTATTATCGCGTTACTTATTCACGTATTATGGTTCTTCGGATTACATGGTCCAAATATTATTGGGGGGATTATTGACCCAATCTATTTACCAGCATTAGAGAAAAATATGAAATTATTTAATGATGGTATGTCTGCATATGACGTACCGCATATCTTCACAAAACCATTCTTTGATGTATACGTATATATCGGGGGATCGGGTGCAACGTTAGCGTTCTTAGTGGCAGTAATGCTTGTAGCGAAAAGTGCGCAGCTTCGCGGTGTAGGCCGTGTATCTATCGGTCCTGGTTTCTTTAATATTAACGAACCAGTTATTTTTGGTACGCCAATTGTATTAAACCCAACGTTAATTATCCCATTCGTACTTACACCGGTTGTATTAGTTATTACTTCTTATACAGCAATCACTTTAGGATGGGTACCAAAAACAGTTGCGTTAGTTCCATGGACAATGCCACCAATCTTTAGTGGTTATCTTGTATCGGGCGGAAGCATCGCTGGTGCAGCACTACAAGTGGTGAACTTTGCAATCGCGGTAGTAATTTACTATCCATTCGTATTAATGTGTGACCGTACTTATGTACAGGCTGCAAAAGCTGAAACAAAAGGAAGCGACAATTCAGTATCACTTTAAAAAATATTATTCTGGCGAGTTCCTATAGCTCGTCAGAATAATTACCTTTATATCATGTTCAAAAAGATGAAAAACATCTATATGAACACTAAACTATCATTAATAAATTCATACTTTAATAGACATGTTCAAACTGAAGGGGTATTTAAATCGGTTGAACCTTATAGAGAGGGCGGTAATTATGATGACTACAGCAGAACAAATTCCATTCCAATTGATTTTAAATAGTGGTAACGCACGAAGCTTTGCGATGGAGGCACTTCAATTTGCCAAACAGGGGAAAATGGTAGAAGCAGATGAAGCGATGGTAAAGGCAAAAGAAGCGATTAATGAAGCGCATCATTTCCAAACAGAGCTCATACAATCAGAAGCAAGAGGAGAAAAAACAGAGGTTAGTGTTCTTTTAATTCACGCACAAGATCATTTAATGAATGCGATTACAGTGAAAGAATTAGCAGCAGAGTTTATCGATCTTTATAAAAAGCTTGAAGCGAAAGGGGAATAAAGCATGACTGGAATTAAAATTGCTACAATCGGCGGTGGATCTAGTTATACACCAGAGTTAATTGAAGGATTTATTAAGCGTTATGATGAACTGCCTGTTCGTGAAATTTGGTTAGTAGATATTGAGGCAGGAAAAGAAAAGTTAGAAATCGTTGGTAACTTAGCGAAACGTATGGTGAAAAAATCAGGTTTACCAATCGAGGTACATTTAACACTTGATCGCCGTGAGGCATTAAAAGATGCTGACTTCGTAACAACACAACTTCGCGTTGGTTTATTAGAAGCACGTGCAAAAGATGAAGCAATCCCGTTAAAATATGATGTAATCGGTCAGGAAACGAATGGTCCTGGTGGTTTATTCAAAGCGTTGAGAACGATTCCTGTTATTTTAGATATTTGTAAAGATATGGAGGAGCTCTGTCCGAATGCATGGTTAATTAACTTTGCAAATCCAGCTGGTATGGTAACAGAGGCAGTTCTTCGTTATACAAATATTCAAAGAGTAGTTGGTCTATGTAACGTTCCAATCGGAATTCGTATGGGTCTTGCAAGATTACTTGAAGTAGATGCGAGTCGTGTTCACGTTGATTTCGCAGGTTTAAATCATATGGTATACGGACTAGATGTATACTTAGATGGCGTAAGTGTAATGGACCGTGTGTTAGAGCTTGTGACAGATCCAGAAAAACAAATTACGATGGAAAATATCGCAGCGCTTAACTGGGAGCCAGACTTTATTCGAGGACTTCGTGCGATTCCATGTCCATACCATCGTTATTACTACAAAACACGTGAAATGTTAGAAGAAGAGAAAGAAGCTTCTGTTGAAAAAGGTACACGTGCAGAAGTAGTAAAACAATTAGAAAATGATTTATTTGAGTTATATAAAGACCCGAACTTAGATATTAAACCACCACAATTAGAAAAACGCGGCGGAGCTTATTATAGTGATGCAGCATGTAGCTTAATTACGTCTATTTACAATAATAAAGGTGATATCCAGCCTGTTAATACACGAAACAACGGAACAATTGCAAGCTTACCACATGATTCAGCTGTTGAAGTGAACTGTATTATTACGAAAGAAGGCCCAAAACCAATTGCAGTTGGAGACCTTCCAGTACCAGTTCGCGGTTTAGTACAACAAATTAAATCATTCGAGCGCACAACAATTGAAGCTGCTGTTACAGGGGATTATCATAAGGCGCTGCTTGCTATGACAATCAATCCACTTGTACCATCAGATAAAGTTGCAAAACAAATTTTAGATGAAATGTTGGAAGCACATAAAGAGTATCTTCCACAGTTCTTTAAAAAGGTAGAGAAGTAAAAGCGGCGCTATTTAGCCCGCTTTTTTTATTCTATTAGGAGGTATTATGATGATTAAGTTAATTGTAAATGCAGATGATTTCGGTCTTACAGAAGGTACAAATTACGGCATTATTGATGGGCATATAAATGGACTTGTCAATTCAACGACGATGATGATGAATATGCCAGGAACAGAGCATGCGGTACGCTTAGCGAAAGAGTACAACCTACTCGGAGTAGGCGTACACCTTGTATTAACGGCAGGAGAACCACTGTTAAAGGATGTACCGTCACTCGTAGGGGAAAACGGATCGTTTCATAAACAAAGTGTTGTAAGGAAAGGGAATATAAATCCAGAAGAAGTTGAGAGAGAATGGACTGCTCAAATTGAGAAGTTTTTATCTTACGGATTAACACCAACTCATTTAGATAGTCATCATCATGTGCATAGTTTACCGATTTTACATGATGTTCTTGAGAGATTAGCGGCTAAATATAATGTTCCGATTCGTCGTTGTGAGGAAGATAGAGCGGTGCATCCATTTTCTGATGTGTTTTACAGTGACTTTTATGCGGATGGTGTGACGGAAGATTACTTTGTGAAGTTAAAAGAAAGAGTACAAGGTGAACAAACGGTAGAAATTATGGTTCATCCAGCATATATTGATCCAGAGCTTGTGAAGCGTTCTTCTTACGTAATGGATCGTGTGAAGGAATTGCGTATTTTAACAGAGAGTGAGTTGCCAGAAGGCATAGAGCTTGTGAAGTTTTAATAGAAAAAACGACGGCTACATCATGCCGTCGTTTTTTCTATTTATAAAATGGACAGAACATATCCGCCAAAGGCTCCCAGTATAACGATAACCCAAGGTGGTGTTTTCCAAAAAGCTAGTAAGCAAAAAAGAAGCGAAGCGAAAACGAAATCTGAAGCATTTATAACTGTACTCGTCCAAATAGGATCGTAAAAAGCGGCAATTAAAATACCAACAACTGCGGCGTTAACACCAAGTAGTGCGCCTTGTATGAATGATATTTTTCTCACACTGTTCCAAAATGGTAAAACACCAATAACGAGTAAGAAAGCAGGGAGGAAAATCGCAATTGTTGCGAGTGTTGCCCCAAGCGTCCCGTTTAATACTGCTCCTATATAAGAGGCGAATGTAAATAGTGGTCCTGGTACTGCTTGTGTTAATCCGTATCCAGCTAGGAACTGTTCTTTCGTCATCATTCCGTTTTGTACGAACTCACCTTCAAGAAGGGGCAGCACGACGTGTCCTCCTCCAAATACAAGTGCGCCAGAACGATAGAAACTATCAAATAAAGCGATGTAATAAGAAAACGGTCTTAATATCGGTAGCAGCAGTAATAGTCCAAAGAATAAGACGAGACAAGAAACTGCTATCTTTTTTGAAATAGGTACTTTTATATTTTGTGATTGGCTAATTGGTTGGTTGCGATATAAAAACCAGCCGATAAAGCCACATATTATAATAAGGATGACTTGTGTCCAACTACTTGGCCATAATAAGGCAATTGCGGCAGTTACAATCGCAATCGTCGCACGGTTGCGATCTGGAGTTAACTTTCGGGCCATTCCCCATATGGCATGAGCGACAATAGCTACTGCTACAAGTTTTAGTCCATGAATCGAGCCGGCACTTCCAAGGTCGAACTGATTAAGGAATGAGGCGAAGAAAACCAAAACAAGTACAGACGGTAAAGTGAATCCAATCCATGAAATAATAGCTCCTAATAGTCCGCCTCTTAATAATCCAACCCCCATACCGACTTGACTGCTGGCAGGACCAGGAAGGAATTGACATAGCGCTACTAAATCTCCATAGCTTCGTTCATCCATCCATTTTCTTTTTTGCACGTATTCGTGGTGAAAATAGCCGAGATGAGCGACAGGACCGCCGAATGAAGTAAGTCCTAATTTAAATGAGACGAGAAAAATCTCTAATAATGTGTGAAAGATGTGTTTGTTTTTTTTCAAAATAACCTCCTATAATGTTTTTCTATGTGCATTATACAAGAGACTTTCAATCTACAGGAACGATTTTAATGTAAAGATTTTGTGAATCTTTTCTTTGTAATTAAAATTGAAAAAGTCATAAATGATTATGTCTAAACCATAAAGTAGTAGAAGTAGTGCTGGGAAATTTATATAAGGAGAATGCCTTATGACAACACATTTCTTTGCCAGGTTAACAGGTAAGAGGGAAGTACCTCCTGTAAATACAGAAGCTTTTGGGGTAGCAGAGTTTATTTTTAGTGATGATTTAACGAAATTGCATTACAGAGTAATACTAAAAAATATAGAAAAGGTTACATCGTGTCAAATTCATTTAGGGAAGTCTACTCAAATTGGTCCTGTTGTTTTATATTTGTATGGTCCACTGGAGCAAGGGATTAGTTTGAACGAGGGAAGTATTACTGGTGTAGTGAATGTAGAGGATTTTGAGGGACCTTTACAAGGGAAATCATTTGTACATTTACTTCAAGAAATTATTCAAGCAAATGTATATGTTAATGTCCATACGAAATCACAAAAAAGAGGAGAAATAAGAGGGCGAGTTAGAAAAGTAAAGAAGTAGATGAAAAGGCTGTCCATATGTTGGAACAGCCTTTTCTCATTATATAAGGTGCTAGTTTTAGCGATTATTGTCGGTAAATCGATATGTTTTGAAAATCGCCGATATAACTCACGTTACGGTCGATATTTTTAAAAACGGCCTCAATTAATTTTTAACAGGCTGATTTTTAATAAAGAAGTCCATAACGTAAAATACTTCGTCATCAGGTATTTGTATTTCAAATGTATTTTCAATCGGTTGCAATGCTTTTTTTACTTTCATATACATCCAGTATTCATCTTGTCTTCTTTTCTCTTTATCAGGGTGAGGAAGAAGGCTTTCTCCTTTTTGAAGACGGTCAACCATACAGCTCATATGCAGAATAACCCCCATTAAGCTATCAGGAGTTAGCTGTAAGGAAATTAATTCTTGAATTGTATTTAATGCGTAACGAATTGTTTTAATAAGTAATGCCCCATCGTTACGCTGCATTTGTTGTTCAAGAATATCCGCCATTTTTGCATATGTTTCTTCATACGTAATTAATTCTTGAATGGGCTGAATCGCTGTGTAGTTTACGATGTCTTGGAAATGATATGTTAAGCACGGCACTTGCACATCGAAATTCGTGACGATACAAATGATATTACGCTCTTTTTTTATGTTCTCGATCATTTTCGTTAAATCTTTTTCATGGACGATACTAATCGGAATAATTTCAATTAAGTCTTTATCAAATCGTAAATAGTTCTCTAACATTTTTTGAATAGCTAAAGCACTTCCTTCACCAGTTAAACAAGCTGTTAAAATAACAGATTTCATTGGAGAGAGAGGTTTTTTCTTTTCTTCTTGTACGTTTAAGTAAAACGGTGTTAAATTTTTTACTGTTTCATACAGCGCATCTAATGAATAACCGAGCTGAGCTTTTCGAGCTGCTTCTAGTGCATGTGGTGTGCTCGTCATCGAGAGAACACGTACAGGGATTTTGAACTCCGTTTCTAATATGTCACCGATATAAGCAAGTGACCCCATATCGACAAGTAAGAGAAGCCCATTTACATTTTGTAGTGTTTTCATATACACTTTCACACGTTCCAAGAAATCTTTCGGTGATTCGTGTAACGGCATATCAATACCGGTTACTTCCTCAATACCGAGAAGTTCGTTTGCAACGTTTGCCATTTCAGTTGCGATGCCATTACCGTGTGCTAATATTAATACTTTTACTTCTGTTTGTGAGGCAGGAATTGGATCAACAACGAAGAACATTGTTAAAAAGCCAGCTTCATCAATAGGCATTGTTATTTGTAATTCTTCCTCCAGTAGTTGAATGCATTGCATAGCTACGGAAAAAGCTTCTTTATATTTCGTACGAATTTGATTTAATTGTGGGTGATGTATTTGTTTTCCGCTTTGTAAACGTTGTAGAGTTGTCTGTACATGTAAACTTAAAGCAAGAAATACTTTTTCATCAAATGTCTTAGATAAATGCTTTTCAGCAAGTTCCGCTATTTTTTCACATACGGAAACGATATTACGATCCACAATTTTAAAAACATTTTCATGGCTTGTTTTTTTGGATATTTGGTTAAAATATTGTACGAAAAAGCTTTGAACATCATTTTCTATTAGTAATTCTAATTCTTCCTCTTCAATACCACGTGCTTGAAGTTCTTCGTATTTATAATCAATATAATCGTAAATAGAAGAGCGTTTTTCATCTTCTGTTTTATGATTACTCCAACCTTCCTCACCTGTAAATACAAATGTTTCATTTGGTATTTGGTATAAGTGACGGCTCTTCCTTTCAATGAACAACCCTTCTTTCATATACCAAGGTAAATCTGTACTTGAAACATAGACAGAATCACGTTTCTTTGTGACCAAATCAGAATAGGCTTTCGCACATGCAATTTGAACATCTGTTTTTAATTGACCGATGTTATTGGGACAATTGTAAAAGACGAAAGCACGCATTGCATTTGGGCTAACGTGAATGTCTTTTCGCAGACGAATTGCTTCATTTGTGAAAAATAGCTGTAGTAAAGCAAAGCGCTCTTTATGTTTACGCTCACGAAGTGGTGGCAGCGTAACAGTCATCGGTATACGTCTTGTAAATGTTTTTAATAAAAATGAATTTGGTTCTTCTGTTGTTGCAGTAATGATTAATACTTGTGCTTTACGTTCGTTCTCTGTTTCTCCAAGGCGGCGGTATACTCCGCGGTCAATAAAGGTGAAAAGCATTTCTTGTCCCTCTGGAGGCAGGCGATGTACTTCATCTAAGAAAAGAATTCCTTCATGTGCTTTTTCAATTAACCCTTTTTGATCACTTGCTCCTGTATAAGCTCCTTTTTTAATCCCAAATAATTGCCCGAGTAGTAACTGTGGATTATTTGCATAATCAGCACAGTTAAAGACGATAAATGGTGCATCTTTGGGAAGCTGTTCAACTTCAATTGCATATTCGTGCATTAAAGAAGCAAACATAGACTTTCCGACCCCTGTTTCTCCCAGTAGTAAAGTATGCATACCGTTTGGAGGATAGAGAATAGAAGCTTTCGCTTTTTCAATTGCAATTTTAAGGCTCGTATTTTCAATTGCAAATGTATCCAATGAAGTTATGTCTTTTGAATGCGTTTCCAACGAAGTGTTCGTTTCTATGTAAAAACGAACAGGTCGCGTATTTGTTTTTAATAAACGTTTATCTTTTACAAGTTTGTTTAAATCGCTACTTACATTGGCGCGATCTAGTTGCAGAAATGTAGCGAGTTCTGATGCGGTTACACCTTCTGTATAATTGCCTTTTTGTATTGCGTTAAAAATGAGATCTATTCGTTTCATTTCTATTCACCTCGAAACTTCATCACTATTTAAAATTTTACACAAAAATGGGAAGGGTGGGAAGAGAAAAATAAAACAGCTTTAGCACATAGGCACTAAAGCTGTTACAATCTTGTGTCTTTCCAAAAATTCACCTTGAGATGAGAAGAAGGATTATAGGGAAGAAGTTTGTATCCTTGTGACTGTAAGTAATCAATTACTTTTGGCAGTATTTGTACGGTTACACTCGAATCATGCATTAAAATGACTTCGACTTGTTCATCACTTTGATTACGTACTCTTTCGAGTATGGCAGAAGGATTGTCATAGCTTTTCCAGTCGTATGTATCGATCGTCCAATCCCACATTTTATACTGGGCCGATACAAGTGCGTCACGGTAATTCTTCTTTAAGTAAGGCATACTACCATATGGAACGCGAACGAGATGTGTATTTAATTTCGTAACTTGCTGGACAATGCTTTGTGTTTGCTCCATTTCTGCAATTAAAGTGGAAGGGTCACCAGTGTAAAGGCGTTTTACATCATGTGACATACTGTGAAGTCCGATATAATGTCCGTCTTTAATTAATCGTTGCATTGTCTTTTTATAATGTGGTACTTTTCCACCAATAACAAAGAAAGTTGCTTTTCCGTTCTTTTCTTTTAAGATGTTTAAAATTTGTGTAGTATATTTGTTTGGTCCGTCATCAAATGTTAAGTACGCAATTTTTTGTGTAGGAGAAGTTGTTTCAGTATTTGGATGATATTCAGCAGGAATAACAGTTGTTGCTTCAGTATTAGATGATACGTACATAGTAATCGTTAAAAATAAAATAATACATTGAAATACTCGCTTGATCATAACATTCACCCTCAGTTTGACAATCAAGATGTAAAAAAGAAAACTTGATAATTTTCTTATTATGTATATCTTTCTCCAATAGAGGAACTCTCAAACAATCTATATTTTGGAAATATAAAATAAGAATAAAAAATAGCATCCTCTTATAAGAAAGAGGATGCTATTTGAATATTTCATAATTGAAAAGGCTATACTACAATTAGTCTTCTCGTTTTTTCACTTTTTTATAAAAGGAAATGATTGGTTTGTAGCGTTCATGTACAAGCCCGATTATTTCAGCGATGATTTCTGTGAAGAAAATCAAAGCGAAAAGAAGAATAATGGATAACCATAACGTTGCAGTAGTAAAAATAATGGCATTTACACTAAAGAAAATACCGAATGCGTATATAATTAGTACCGTTTTGCGATGAGAGAATCCCATTGCAAGTAAGCGGTGATGTAAATGCGATTTATCTGGTGCTGAAATAGGTTTTTTATTTACGATACGACGGATGATTGCAAATATCGTATCAAATATAGGTACACCTAAAATGATAATTGGAACGATAAAACTGAATAACGTTACACTTTTGTATAATCCAAGTAACGATATAACAGAAATACAGTATCCTAAAAATAGTGCTCCTGTATCTCCCATGAAAATTTTTGCTGGATGGAAGTTGTAGAATAAAAATCCAATTGTACTTGCTAATATAATTAATGCAAGTGGCAATATAATAGCTGTTCCAGTACCCCATGGGCTAGTGAAGGCCATATATGCTAGCGTTGCAAGTACGATAGATGAAATTCCAGCAGATAATCCATCTAAGCCGTCAATTAAGTTGATTGCATTCGTAATACCTACAAGCCAAAATACTGTAATTGGATAAGCAAGCCATCCAAGTTCAGTATCCCCAAAGAATGGGATATATAATACTTGCACTAATAATCCACTTTTTACAATCATAATGGCAACTAACAGTTGTCCACCGAATTTTACTCTCGCAGATAACTCGTACATATCATCTAAAATTCCGATGATTACAATGATAATTGCACCTAGCGTTATCGATAACATTCTTTGCTCATATAAGCCGCCGACAACAAATCCTACAGCTACACCAATAAATATTGCTAACCCGCCAAGACGTGGCATAATCTTTTGGTGCACTTTACGTGCGTTTGGCTTATCTGTCGCTCCTATTTTAAAAGCTAATTTAATAACTAAAGGAGTAACGACAAGTACAGTGATGAAAGATGCCAAAATGGCATAAATCACTTGTGAGTCCATTAATACCCCACCCTTTATAGTCTAACGTAATTTTTTTTTTGAAAATATATTTATCTGAAAATTATGATGTTTGTTTACAGGCTCATAACATATGGTATCACAAAAAGATTAGAATTCAATCTTTTTTTCTTTTTACGGTTAATGGAAGCGAATAAAATATATGACAATTGTATATAGAATGTTGAATCATATAAGAAGGTTAATCGTACTGGACTTCGGAATGTGACATTTTCTCTTTTTCTTCGATAGTGAATACTTTTATTTCAGTATTATAAGTGTTGCACGTAGAAATGAGTAAGTCTCGTGTTAAAATGTGGGAATTTATTACGCGTAAACTGGCAGCCCCATTCTTACTGATTAAGTTTTACTTTATAGTGCATTTAATTTTACAAAAACTTTAAAAAAAATAAGAGAAGTAATTCATATAATGAAAAAGGAAAAGGGTTTTCTCATTTTTAACGTGAGAGGGGGAAGCGCAGGGAGAATTCTAATTTTCATATCTTTTCTATTGTAAATTCCTGTGCGAAAAAGAAATGAAAATTACGATAGTAGGTACTGGATATGTTGGGTTGATTACAGGAGTAGGATTGGCAAAATTGGGGCATTCAGTTATATGTTTTGATATAGATAATGAAAAAATTGAACGGATAAAACAAGGGGATTTACCTATTTATGAGGTTAGATTACATGAATTAATAAATTATGCATATGAGAATAATGCTTTAATTTTTACATCAAATAAAGAAGAGGCATTTGATGATGTAGAGTTTATATTTATTGCAGTTGGAACACCACCTTTATTAGATGGGACGGCAGATTTAACGTATATTCAGAGTGCTTGTAACGATATTGGATTATATGCGACGAACGATATTATTGTTGTTACGAAAAGTACAGTTCCAGTAGGTACAAATGATGTAATGAAGGGATGGATTGAGGAGAAGTTAAAAGGGAGGCATACAGTACATATCGTATCGAATCCAGAGTTTTTGCGTGAAGGTTCAGGTATTTATGATTTCTTTCATGGAGATCGTATTGTAATTGGAGCGGATAGTGAGGAAGTAGCAAGAAGAGTAGAGAGTTTGTATAGTGAATTATGTTTAGAAACGTATGTTACAGATATTAAAAGTGCAGAGATGATTAAATACGCGTCGAATGCCTTTTTAGCTACAAAGATTAGTTTCATTAATGAAATTTCAAATATATGTGAGAAGGTAGGCGCGAATGTATTAGATGTTGCCAAAGGGATGGGAATGGATAAGAGAATTGGTGCATCTTTTTTAAATGCGGGCATTGGCTACGGAGGGTCGTGTTTTCCGAAAGATACGAAAGCGCTGGTGCAAATTGCGGGAAATGTTGCTCATGATTTTCGTTTGTTAAAAGCGGTTATTGAAGTAAATAATAAGCAACAGCTGCTATTGATTGAAAAAGCGAAAAAAGTTATGAACATGAGTAAAAAGCGGATTGCAGTTCTTGGCGCATCCTTTAAACCGAATACGGATGATATTAGAGAGGCATCATCTCTTATTATAATAGAAGCATTACTTAATATAGGTGCAGAAATTGTTCTTTACGACCCAAAAGCAATTCAATATGTGAAAAATATATTTGGAGATGCTATACAATATAGTAGATGTATAGATGAATCGATTAGAGATGCGAGTGCGGTTTTTATCGTAACAGAATGGGAAGATATTCAAACTTATCCGTTAGAAAAGTACGTACAACTTATGAGGGAGCCTATTTTATTTGATGGGAGAAATTGTTATACTGATGAAGATGTTAAGAAACAAAAGATAGATTATTACTCGGTGGGAAGAAAAAGTATTTGTAATAGAAAAGTTTCTGTTATGCGTTAAAAAGGGATGTACTCATGCATATTTTTATATGTCATAATAGGAGCTGTAATTAGTGAAAGAAAAGAGGCAATCACATGACTGAACGTTTAAAAGTAATGACAATTTTCGGGACACGTCCAGAAGCAATTAAAATGGCACCTCTTGTATTAGAGTTGCAAAAACACCCAGAAAAAATTGAATCGATTGTGACTGTAACAGCACAGCATCGCCAAATGTTAGATCAAGTATTAAGTATCTTTGGAATTACACCAGATTTCGATTTAAATATCATGAAAGACCGCCAAACTTTAATTGATGTTACAACGCGTGGTTTAGAAGGTTTGGATAAAGTAATGAAAGAAGCGAAGCCGGATATTGTACTTGTACATGGTGATACAACAACAACATTTATTGCAAGCTTAGCTGCTTTTTATAATCAAATTCCAGTAGGTCATGTTGAGGCGGGCCTTCGTACGTGGGATAAGTATTCTCCATACCCAGAAGAGATGAATCGTCAATTAACAGGTGTAATGGCGGATCTTCATTTTTCACCAACAGCAAAATCAGCAACGAACTTACAGAAGGAAAATAAAGATGAGTCACGTATTTTCATCACAGGAAATACAGCGATTGACGCGCTACAAACGACTGTAAAAGAAACATATAGTCATCCTGTACTAGAGAAACTTGGAAATGATCGTCTTGTACTTATGACAGCTCACCGCCGTGAAAACTTAGGTGAACCGATGCGTAATATGTTCCGTGCAATTAAGCGTCTTGTTGACAAACATGAAGATGTACAAGTTGTGTACCCTGTTCATATGAACCCTGTTGTTCGTGAAATAGCAAATGAAATTTTAGGTGAACATAACCGTATTCATTTAATTGAGCCGCTAGATGTAATTGATTTCCACAATGTTGCAGCTCGTTCATACTTAATGTTAACGGATTCTGGTGGTGTACAAGAAGAAGCTCCATCACTTGGTGTACCAGTTCTTGTTCTTCGTGATACAACAGAGCGCCCTGAAGGTATTGAAGCAGGTACGCTGAAATTAGCAGGAACAGACGAAGAGACAATCTTTGGTCTTGCTGATGAGCTGTTATCAGATAAAGAAGCCCATGATAAGATGGCGAAAGCATCTAACCCTTACGGTGATGGTCGTGCATCAGAGCGTATTGTAGAAGCGATTTTACAACACTTTAATAAGTAAAAAAAAAGGGCCCAATCGGATAGATTGGGCCTTTTTTTTACGGCTGATTGCGCATAATCCACTCTGCATGAGCATTTGTAGAAGGTGGCGGATCAGTTGGTGTTTTATTTTGGTTTGTCTCTTTTTTTGTTTGTTCGTTAGAGTTAGAACTTGAATTTAAATCAGGATTTGAGTTGTTTTTTGTAGTTGGATTTTTTGCTTTTTCTCCTAATTCTTTTTCAATTTCGTTACGCACCGTTTCTACACTGATTGGATCTGGAAGGAAGTAATAAATACCGCCTATCTTTTTGTCTTCGCCTTCAAGCTTTAACGTTTGCATTGTAGAAGGATCAAATCCAGAAAGTTTATTGTAAAGAGCAAGTCCGTCTGAAATAGGAATGTCGGTTTTTATATATTTTCCAACGACAGCTGTTAAATCTTTAATTTTAAATACAGTAGAGGTGGAGTTTAGTTTATGAGCAACAGCGGCCAGTAATTGTCTTTGTCTAGCAGCTCGACCATAATCGCCATTTGGATCTTGCTTTCGCATACGGACGTAAGCAAGTGCTTCTTCACCGTTTAAGTTTTGCTGTCCTTGCTTAAACTGAATTTTTTTGTAGTAATCCACGTCAGAGCGCTCCCAGAAATCGAAGGGTACGTCAACGGTAACGCCGCCAACAGCATCAACGATACCTTTAAAGCCTTGGAAATCAATTTTTAGATAATGGTCTACAGGAACTTTTAGAAAGCCTTCGACAGTTTTGATTGCCATTTCTTCTCCGCCGTAAGCATGGGCAGCGTTAATTTTGTCTTCCTTATTTTTGCCAACAATTTTAACTCGAGAATCACGAGGAATACTCATAAGTGAAATCTTTTGCGTTTTTGGATTGACTGTTGCAAACATTAATGAGTCTGTACGACCATTTTGACCATCTGTCGCATAATCTTCTATACCCATAATGAGAATTGTAAAAGGTTCCTTTGTAATTTCTACATCTTGGTTTCTTAAATCCGATTTTTCACGAGTAAAACCACTATACATCCCCATAAGAGAAGAGTAAGAATTTAACACATAAACTCCTATGCTGCCAAATAAAAATGCGAAAATAAGGAAGAAGAAAAGTTTCCTTCTTCGCTTCTTTTTTATTCTGCTATTTTGGAGATGATAATAACGTTCTTCCATATATAATCTCCTTAGTTCGTTAGTTCATTTGTAGGGAAGTAATTCACTACATTAATCTTTGAAGGTGATAAATGGGTTATTCTTAGATAACATCTTGTTCTAAGTACAACATATCTCCTTCTGTAATTGTACATTTCCCGTTTGTTAATTCAATCATCCAATCTGTAAATGCTTGTTTGCCGTCTTCTTCTACATACGTATCAAATGTGACATTTTCTAGATAATGAATATCTTTAATGGCATATTTTGAATTGCGTAATTCATTTTCCACTTTGCCAAGTAATGTGTAATCAATCTCGGTTTGCATCACACGCATTAGTTTTCGCTGGACAACACCGACATGATTAATGCCTTCGCTTGTACACTTTCCATATGCACGAATTAATCCACCTGCGCCAAGTTTAATGCCACCAAAATAGCGTGTTACGACGACGACGGTATCTTTTATTCCACGTTTTTTAAGTACTTCCAGCATTGGTACGCCAGCTGTACCGCTAGGCTCACCGTCATCATTTGCCTTTTGAATATGATCTTGTTCGCCAATTAAATAAGCGGAACAATTATGTGTTGCATTCCAATGTTGTTTTTTTATTTTTTGTATAAATTCTTGAGCCTCTTCCTCAGTTGTTGCTCGGCTAATATAACAAATAAATCTTGATTTTTGAATGACGATTTCGTGTTCGCCGTAGTCTTTGATTGTTAAATATTGTAATAGCACTTGTGTACGCCCCTATCTATCAAAATGACTAGTACTTTCCATTTTAAAAGCGAGCCTTTTTATATTCAAACATTTTTTCTAAATATGCTGAAGTTTTTGGCGAGTATTTTATCTTTTTGTTGTAATTTGTCGAGATGGTAGGTATAATTTCAACCGGCATTTTCATGTATGGATGCACCATTTGTAGTTTTCGTGTAAAATTAGGAAATAAAACTTTTTATAAGGCAGGTACGAAAATGAAAATAGCTATTGTTACTGATAGTACGGCATATATACCGAAGCAAATTCGTGATGAACTCAATATATATATGATTCCATTAAACGTTGTGTTTGGAACAGAATCTTATCAAGAAGAAGCTGAAATTTCAGCAGATGATTTTTATGTGAAAGTACGTGAACAAGAGGAACTTCCAAAAACTTCTCAACCAGCAATCGGAAAGTTTGTTGAGCTATATGAAGAACTAGCTAAAGATTATGATGCAGTTATTAGTATTCACCTATCAAGTGGAATTAGTGGTACATATCAAACATCAACGACAGCTGGACAGATGGTAGAGGGTATTGATGTATACACGTATGACTCTGAAATTAGTTGTGAAGTACAAGGATTTTATGTGCGTGAAGGTGCAAAGTTAGCAAGTGAAGGAAAGAACCCAAAAGAGATTATCGCTCGTTTTGATGAAATGAAGAAAACGATGGACGCCTATTTTGTAGTTGATGATTTACATCATTTACAACGTGGTGGTCGATTGAATAGCGCGCAAGCTTTCATCGGCAGTCTGTTACAAGTGAAGCCAGTTTTATATTTTAGAGATAAAATCATTATTCCGTTTGAAAAGATTCGTACACGTAAAAAAGCATTAAAACGTATCATTGAAATTTTTGATGAGCAAGCAAGTAAAGGTGTACCTATGGAAGCAGTTATCATTCATACGCAACGTGAAGAGGAAGCGAATGAATGGAAGAAAGAATTAGAAGCAAAATATCCTCACGTCACAATTCGTACAGGTTATTTTGGAGCTGTAATTGGTACACACTTAGGTGAAGGTGCATTAGGTCTTGGATGGTATACGAAGTAATAAAGATATAAAAAGCTCTCTTTTTAAGAGGGTTTTTTTACGGGTATGTTACGTTTAGTTGACAAGTTAATATTTGGAAATGGTAAAATGTACGTAAAATAAAATAATGAGGAAAGTTTTATAACTTACTTTTTACAAGAAACTATATTATAATAGAAGAGAGGTGAAACATATGGAGCATAATTCTTGTTTATGTCCAAAGTTTGAGTCAGCTTTTACTCTGCTTAGTAAGAAGTGGACTGGCTTAATTATTAAATCTTTGCTTGAAGAGTCGAAACGTTTTAGAGAAATCGCAGATATTATCCCAAATATGAGCGATCGTATGTTGTCAGAGCGTTTAAAGGAATTGGAAAGCGAGGGCATTGTAGTTCGTAATGTCTATCCAGAAGTACCAGTTCGAATCGAGTATGGCTTAACTGACAAGGGAAAAGCGTTAGAAAGTGTTATGGATGAGGTCCAAAATTGGGCTGAGAAATGGATGAAGTAGTATTTCATTTGTATTCGTATTCGTATATTTAATAAAACGTAAGGGATTCCTTACGTTTTTTCTTTGTTTATAGAAGTGAGAAAAGTATATAAATTTCTACACATACATACAAAAATATGCGCATTTTGCGCTAGAGCTACATATAATATTACATTTGTTTTACAAAAACGTAACATTAGCAAAAAAAATCCCGAATTATGGTATAAATTTTATAGGTTATATACGGAAAAAGAAAAAAGAAAGCGGTGTAAAAAATAAAATGAAAAAGCTAAAAATGGCATCTTGTGCATTAGTTGCAGGATTAATGTTTTCTGGGCTAACACCAAATGTATTTGCAGAAGATAAAATTTCTGACGTGAAATCACAAATTAACACACAAAATGACACTTTACATAAACAACAACAAGAACGTGATGAATTACAAAAACAAATGAATGACTTAAACAAAACAATTCAAGGTTTAGATAAATCTGTTCAAGAGAATGCTGCAAAGCTTGATGAAACAACGAAAAAAGTTGCTGATACTGAGCAATTAATTGAAAAGAAAAATAAAGATATTGCAGAATTACAAACAAAGATTGCAAAACGTGAAGAGCTATTAAGAAAGCGTTTAGTTGCACTCCAAGAACAACCAAATACGAACGTTGTAACAGAAGTTCTTGTAAACTCTAAAAACATTGCAGATTTAGTTGATCGTTTAACTTCTGTTTCTAAAATTCTTGAGTCTGATGAAGATATCATGAAAACACAACAAGAAGATCAAGCTAGTGTGAAAAAAGATGTTGCAACGGTAAAAGAGAAACAAAAAGAATTAAAAGAAGCACAAGCTCAAATTGAAACTGCTAAGAAAGATCTTGACGCTGAAAAAGCGAAAAAAGAAACTGCAGTAAATGATTTAAGCGGTAAAATGGAAACAGTTGTAACTACAATGACAAGTACGGAAAGCCAATTAAAAGAGCTTGAACAACAGGCATTAAAATTACAACAAATTGCTGAAAAAGAAGCGCAAGAAAAAGCTGCACAAGAAGCTGCTGCTCAAAAGCAAGCAGAGCAAGCTGCTAAAGACGCGCAAGCTCAGCCAGCACAGCAACCAGCGGCGGCTCAACCAGCACAAACGCAAGCTCAACCAGCAGCTCCAGCAAATAATGCTGTACAAGCTCCAAAAGAAGAGTCTAAAAAAGAAGAACCTAAAAAAGAAGAAGCGAAAAAACCAACACCAGTAGTAACAAATGATGGTGGCGGAAGACAAGATGTTGTTGAAAAAGCTAAAGGCTTAGTAGGTCTAAAATACGTATGGGGTAGTGCGTCAATTTCAAACGGTGGTTTTGACTGCAGTGGTTTAATCTCTTACGTTTACGGTTTAGGTCGTCAAGATACTAGAAGTCTATGGAGTTCTGTACAAAAAATTAGCCCATCTGAAGCGAAACCAGGAGACCTTATCTTCTTACAAGGCACATATAGAGCGGGCGTATCTCACGTTGGAATTTACATTGGTGGCGGTCAAATGATTCATGCTGCTGATGAGTCAACAGGTGTTACTTATGGTAGCGTAAATAGCTCTTACAACCAAAAACATTTCTTAGGTTACGGAAGATTATAGAATTATAATTCAATGAAAAACGTGTATAAAGTCGATAGCTTACTATTTTCTAAGTAGGTTATCGGCTTTTTTGAGTTTTTACGAGATGATGAGAAAGGTTTATAGTAGTGCTGGAGGTGATTGTTGATGCTAGCGGGGAAACAGTTGCTATTAGAAGAACTTTCTTCAGATTTACAGAGGGAATTAAACGATTTGAAAAAGAAGGGAGAGATGGTATGTGTACAAGGTGTAAAAAAGAAGAATTCTAAATATATGTGCCAACGCTGTGGAAACGTAGATCGGTGGCTATTTGCGTCGTTTTTATGTAAAAGGTGCAGTAAAGTGTGCACATATTGCCGGAAGTGTATAGCGATGGGGAGAGTAAGTGAATGTGCTGTACTTGTTCGCGGGATTGCTGAAAGAAAGAGAGAAAAGAATTCAAATTTGTTACAGTGGAACGGGACGTTGTCTACTGGCCAGAATTTGGCGGCGCAAGGAGTTATAGAGGCTATTAAGCAAAAAGAATCATTTTTTATTTGGGCTGTATGCGGGGCTGGGAAAACAGAGATGTTGTTTTACGGTATTAACGAAGCGCTTCAAAAAGGAGAAAGAGTTTGTATCGCAACGCCAAGAACGGATGTTGTTTTGGAATTAGCACCGAGATTACAAGAAGTATTTCCATATATAAAGGTAGCGGCTTTATATGGAGGGAGTGTAGATAAAGAAAAAGATGCAGTACTAGTCGTTGCGACCACGCATCAATTATTACGTTATTATAGGGCCTTTCATGTCATAGTTGTAGATGAGATAGATGCTTTTCCATATTGTGCAGATCAAATGTTACAGTACGCGGTAAAACAAGCGATGAAAGAAAAAGCGGCGCGTATTTATTTAACTGCGACTCCAGATGAAACGTGGAAGCGAAAATTTAGAAAAGGTGAACAAAAAGGTGTTATTGTTTCTGGACGATATCACCGTCATCCGTTGCCAGTTCCTCTATTTTGCTGGTGCGGAAATTGGAAGAAAAGCCTCAACCGTGAAAGAATTCCTCGAGTTTTACTACAATGGTTAAAGATGTACTTAAACAAAAAGTATCCTGTTTTTTTATTCGTTCCCCATGTACGATATATAGAAGAAATAAGCTCGTTATTGAAATCATTGCATAATAAAGTTGAAGGGGTACATGCAGAAGATCCGATGAGAAAAGAGAAAGTCGCAGCGTTCAGAAAGGGAGAAATCCCATTATTAGTTACAACGACAATTTTAGAGCGAGGCGTAACGGTGAAAAATTTGCAAGTTGCAGTTTTAGGGGCGGAAGAAGAAATATTTTCAGAAAGTGCGCTCGTACAAATTGCGGGCCGAGCAGGGCGGAGCTTTGAAGCACCATATGGAGAGGTCATTTATTTTCACTATGGCAAGACAGAGGCGATGGTGCGCGCGAAAAAACATATTCAAGGTATGAATAAAAATGCGAAAGAACAAGGATTGATCGATTAATGCATTGTTTACTTTGTGATGAGTGTTTTGTAGAAAAGGTTAGTTGGTACACTTTTTTTGTAAAGTGTCATAGAAAATATATATGTGATAGATGTGAGCAGAAACTTTCCTATATTATAGGAGAAATTTGCATGGAGTGCGGGCGACCTTTAGAATTTGTTCCTGCCTCATTTCAAGAAGACGGTATTTGTATAGATTGTATAAGGTGGATGAAAGAGGAGAAGTATCGTTCTTTTAAAAACCGTTCGTTATATATGTATGATGATGAGATGAAAGAAATAGTAGCGCAGTTTAAGTTTCGGGGGGATGCAGAGTTAGTGCACATTTTTTATCGTCCTTTTCGAAGTTTATTTCAAAAGTGTTTTGCCAATGTTTCAACTGTTATCGCTGTTCCGCTTAGTAAGGAAAGGGAAATTGAACGTGGTTTTAATCAAGCTGAGTTATTAGCAACTTGTTTGCCTGTCAAAATTTCTTATCCATCATTAAGAAGAAGGGAAACAGAAAAGCAAAGTAAGAAGACACGTAAAGAAAGGGTGTCAGGAAGCAATCCTTTTTATTTTCAGGGAGAAGAGATGTTTTCTGGGCAACATATTTTACTCGTTGATGACGTGTATACGACAGGGATTACAGTTAGGCAAATCGGAA
Organism: Bacillus cereus group sp. BfR-BA-01441; assembly: GCF_022663075.1. Taxonomy (NCBI): domain Bacteria; kingdom Bacillati; phylum Bacillota; class Bacilli; order Caryophanales; family Bacillaceae; genus Bacillus; species Bacillus cereus group sp. BfR-BA-01441. The sequence goes on along the minus strand of NZ_JAKUEU010000023.1, from coordinate 20,854 downwards.
GTTTGTTATATGAAAGAGGGGCAAGGGAAGTATCTAGTTTGACACTTTGTAGAAGTTAATATGACAGTGTCGAAAGGGATAATAAAAAGGCGATAAGTCTTCTTTGACTTCATATGTTGTCATTCGTTATAGTCAAAATATGGGGCGAATGCCCTGATTTTTAGAGTGAAGGGAATGGAATGAACATGCAAGGAAGAGTGAAATGGTTCAATGCAGAAAAGGGATTTGGGTTTATTGAGCGTGAAGATGGTGACGATGTATTTGTCCATTTTTCTGCTATTCAACAAGATGGGTATAAGTCATTGGAAGAAGGGCAACAAGTAGAGTTTGACATTGTAGATGGAGCACGTGGACCACAAGCAGCTAATGTTGTGAAACTGTAGGGTATATTGTTTTGGGAAGAGAAAGCTGCGTTTGTGGCAACGTTATATATATGTAGTAGAACCTCTTGTTTTCGCAAGGGGTTTTTGTTATAGGGTAAGTTGTCAAAAAGTTGTTTCTTTTCTGTAACGAATTGTCCACAGAAATATTCGTTATTCACGATGTTAATAGGATAAAATAAAGATAGAAACGATGCATCTTTTCATTTCAACAAAAAACGATAAAAAAATCGCAATTCCACTAATTTTTTTAAAAAAGTTAGAAGGAGTTTTTAAGCCAATGTCGAAATTATAGTACATAGGCTTGAAAGGAGGAATTCATCTATGAAATTCAACATTCGTGGTGAAAATATTGAAGTAACTCCAGCATTAAAGGAATATGTAGAGAAAAAACTAAGTAAGTTAGAGCGTTATTTTGATACATTCCCAGAGATTAAAGTTAATTTAAAAGTATACTCTGACAAGCAACGTGTCGAGGTAACAATTCCATTTACTGATTTATTACTTCGTGCAGAAGAAACTAATAGCGATATGTACGCTGCTATCGATTTAGTAGTTGATAAAATTGAGCGACAAATTCGTAAACATAAAACAAAAGTAAATCGTAAGTTACGTGAGAAAGGTTCTATAAAAACGAACTTTATCCTTCCGGAAGCAGTAGCTGTTTTGGATGAGGTAGAAGAAGATGAATTAGAACTTGTACGTACAAAACGATTCGATTTAAAACCGATGGACGTTGAAGAGGCAATCCTACAAATGGATATGCTAGGACATAATTTCTTCGTCTTCACAAATGCTGATACAAATGAAACTAATGTTGTATATGGCCGTAAAGATGGGAAATACGGTTTAATCGAAACTAAATAATAATTCGAAAGCGCAGCTGAATGAGGCTGCGCTTTTTTTGCTGAAAATAGATTTTTAAAAAACTTTTCTTAATTTAGAACGAGACAATCGGCCGATTGTTGTCATAGTTATAAGACAAGTGTTACAATTATCATTAGGTATATACATTTTAGTTTTTTTAATTAGGAGAAAAATTGGCATAACATACATTTGATTTTTATAACGACTGATTGTAATAGAGAAAAAGAAAAACAATCGGAAGTTTTATTTTAATAAAAAGAGGAGCGTATTTCCTATGATCGGTATTTTAAAAAAGGTGTTTGATGTAAATCAACGCCAAATTAAACGTATGCAAAAGACAGTTGAGCAAATTGATGCATTAGAGTCATCTATTAAGCCACTAACTGATGAACAATTAAAAGGAAAGACGCTTGAATTTAAAGAACGTCTAACAAAAGGTGAAACAGTAGATGATTTACTACCTGAAGCTTTTGCAGTTGTTCGCGAAGCGGCAACTCGTGTTCTTGGAATGCGTCCATATGGCGTACAGTTAATGGGTGGTATTGCCTTACATGAAGGGAATATTTCTGAGATGAAAACGGGTGAAGGTAAAACGTTAACATCTACATTACCTGTATATTTAAATGCTTTAACAGGAAAAGGTGTTCACGTTGTTACAGTCAATGAATATTTAGCACAACGTGATGCGAGCGAAATGGGACAACTTCATGAGTTCCTTGGCTTAACGGTAGGAATTAACTTAAATAGTATGTCACGCGAAGAGAAACAAGAGGCTTATGCTGCTGATATTACGTATAGCACAAATAATGAGCTTGGATTCGATTACTTACGTGATAACATGGTTTTATATAAAGAGCAGTGCGTTCAACGTCCACTTCACTTTGCTATTATCGATGAAGTCGATTCTATTTTAGTCGATGAAGCACGTACGCCGCTTATTATTTCAGGACAAGCTCAAAAATCAACAGAGCTATACATGTTTGCAAATGCATTTGTTCGTACGTTAGAAAATGAAAAAGATTATTCATTTGATGTGAAAACGAAAAATGTAATGCTAACAGAAGATGGTATTACGAAAGCAGAGAAAGCTTTCCATATTGAAAACTTATTCGATTTAAAACATGTAGCACTTCTTCACCATATTAATCAGGGGCTTCGTGCACACGTTGTTATGCATCGTGATACAGATTATGTTGTACAAGAAGGCGAAATCGTAATTGTAGACCAATTCACTGGTCGTCTTATGAAAGGTCGTCGTTATAGCGAAGGATTACACCAAGCGATTGAAGCAAAAGAAGGTGTAGAAATTCAAAATGAAAGCATGACGCTTGCAACAATTACATTCCAGAACTACTTCCGTATGTATGAAAAATTATCTGGTATGACTGGTACAGCGAAAACAGAGGAAGAGGAATTCCGTAACATTTACAATATGAACGTTATTGTAATTCCGACAAACAAACCGATTATTCGTGATGATCGCGCCGATTTAATCTTTAAATCAATGGAAGGTAAGTTCAATGCTGTTGTTGAGGATATTGTAAATCGTCATAAAAAAGGACAACCTGTTCTTGTAGGTACAGTTGCAATTGAAACTTCAGAGCTTATTTCAAAAATGTTAACGCGTAAAGGTGTACGTCATAACATCTTAAATGCGAAAAACCATGCTCGTGAAGCAGATATCATTGCAGAGGCTGGTATTAAAGGTGCTGTAACAATCGCGACGAACATGGCAGGTCGTGGTACAGATATTAAGCTTGGAGACGATGTGAAAAACGTTGGTTTAGCAGTTATCGGTACAGAGCGTCACGAAAGTCGTCGTATTGATAATCAGTTACGTGGTCGTGCTGGTCGTCAAGGGGACCCTGGTGTTACGCAGTTCTACTTATCGATGGAAGATGAATTAATGCGCCGATTTGGTTCAGATAATATGAAAGCAATGATGGACCGCCTTGGTATGGATGATTCTCAGCCGATTGAAAGTAAAATGGTTTCTCGTGCGGTAGAATCTGCACAAAAACGTGTTGAAGGAAATAACTATGATGCACGTAAGCAGTTACTGCAATATGATGATGTACTTCGTCAGCAACGTGAAGTTATTTACAAACAGCGTCAAGAGGTAATGGAGTCTGACAACTTACGTGGCATTATTGAAGGTATGATGAAATCTACAGTAGAACGTGCTGTTGCTCTTCATACACAAGAGGAAATTGAAGAAGATTGGAACATTAAAGGTCTTGTTGACTACTTAAATACAAACCTTCTTCAAGACGGAGATGTAAAAGAAGAAGAATTACGTCGCCTTGCTCCTGAGGAAATGAGCGAGCCAATTATTGCGAAATTAATTGAGCGATACAATGAAAAAGAAAAGCTTATGCCAGAAGAGCAAATGCGTGAGTTTGAGAAGGTTGTTGTATTCCGCGTTGTAGATACGAAATGGACAGAGCATATTGATGCGATGGATCACCTTCGTGAAGGTATTCATTTACGTGCTTACGGTCAAATCGATCCACTTCGTGAGTACCAAATGGAAGGGTTCGCGATGTTCGAGTCAATGGTTGCTTCTATTGAAGAGGAAATTTCTCGTTACATTATGAAAGCTGAAATTGAACAAAACTTAGAACGTCAAGAAGTTGTTCAAGGTGAAGCTGTTCATCCTTCTAGCGATGGCGAAGAAGCAAAGAAAAAGCCAGTTGTAAAAGGTGACCAAGTGGGCCGCAATGATTTATGTAAATGTGGTAGTGGTAAAAAATATAAAAACTGCTGTGGTATCGTTCAGTAATATAGGACGATAGCTTTGGCTGTTTTGCAAACTTTTATATCAAAAATGTATAATTAAGAAGGATTAAACTCTCTCCGTAATAAGTGGAGAGAGTTTCCCTTGTTTTCATACGAAAGTAACAGCAATTACATAGAGGTGAAGGAAATGGAATTAGTAGAAATTAGACAGGAATTAGAGAAAATGGCTAAGCGATTAGCGGCTTTTAGGGGGTCTCTTTGACCTCCCTACTAAGGAGAAACAAATTGCAGAATTAGAAGAGAAAATGATGGGCGCAGGATTTTGGGATGACCAACAAGGCGCACAAGCTGTAATTAATGAAGCGAATGCGTTAAAAGATATGGTTGGAAAGTTCCGTCAGTTAGATGAGACGTTCGAAAATTTAGAAATCACGCATGAGCTTTTAAAAGAAGAGTATGATGAAGATTTACATGAGGAATTAGAATCAGAAGTAAAAGGCTTAATTCAAGAAATGAATGAGTATGAGCTTCAGTTACTATTAAGTGATCCTTATGATAAAAATAATGCGATTTTAGAATTACATCCAGGTGCAGGTGGAACTGAGTCACAAGACTGGGGTTCTATGCTATTACGTATGTACACACGCTGGGCTGAAAAACGCGGATTCAAAGTAGAAACGGTTGACTATTTACCAGGTGATGAAGCTGGTATTAAGAGTGTAACTTTATTAATTAAAGGTCATAACGCTTACGGTTACTTAAAAGCAGAGAAAGGTGTACATCGTCTTGTACGTATTTCACCATTCGATTCTTCAGGGCGTCGTCATACATCATTCGTATCTTGTGAAGTTGTACCAGAGTTCAATGATGAAGTTGAAATCGAAGTACGTACAGAAGATTTAAAAATTGATACGTACCGAGCAAGTGGAGCTGGTGGACAGCACGTAAATACGACAGATTCAGCAGTTCGTATTACACATACACCGACAAATACGGTTGTAACATGTCAGTCGGAGCGTTCTCAAATTAAAAACCGTGAGCATGCGATGAAAATGTTAAAAGCGAAATTATATCAAAAGAAACTAGAAGAGCAACAAGCAGAATTAGATGAAATTCGCGGAGAGCAAAAAGAAATCGGATGGGGTAGCCAAATCCGTTCTTACGTATTCCACCCGTATTCTCTTGTAAAAGACCATCGTACAAATACGGAGGTTGGTAACGTACAAGCTGTTATGGATGGAGAGATTGATCCATTTATTGATGCTTACTTACGTTCTCGCATCTAATAAGCGAAAAAAAGCCAACGAAATTGTTGGCGCATGCTGAGGACAATAGAGGATATAAAGAATTTGATTTTATTTTTATAGATGAAGTAAAGAGGAAGAGAAGTTGGAAACGACAACTTCTCTTTTTGATGGGATTATATGTAGATTACAATGCTGTATATTGTTTTGTAAAAAGTAGAGAATAGTAAAATAGAGCGGTAATATGGTAAAGATTTATATAGAACTTTCTAATTTTCCTTTTAAAAAGGATGCTTTATAGGAGTTTTTTAAGTTGTTCACAGAATTGAAACAACTTATGAAAGCATTATTTTATCAAGGTTCTCACTGTATTTTTGAGGAATATGAAATACACCTTAGTTTTTCTATATAAAGATAATGCTTATAATGAAAATGAGTGTGTTAGGAATAAAAAGAATATCAACAATGGGGAGCGATAGAAGTGAAAAAGAAATTGTTGGCTATTGCGCTAGGGACATCGGTTGTTTTTGCTTTAGGAGCATGCGGAAATAAAGAAGAGAGTAAGTCTTCGAAACAGTCTGCAAGCACAGACAGCGCAGAACAAATTTTCCAAAGAAGTTGTGCGGGATGTCACGCAACAGATTTATCAGGGGCAACTGGACCTGATTTAAGAAAAGTAGGCGGTAAGTACGACGCTGCAGATATCGAAGAGATTATTAAAAAAGGCCGCGGTTCAATGTCACCAGGACTTATTCAAGGTGAAGATGCGAAAAAAGTGTCTGAATGGTTAGCTGAACATAAATAAAAAAGGTGAAATGGACGAGTTGATAATATAGTCAACTCGTTTTCCTTTTTTCTGGTATGTAACATAACTGTAACAAAAATGTATCCAAATTGGAAACCGTTTGATGTTACAATGGGGTTTGTAGAATTTTGCTGAAATATATTACATAGAGTGGTATTGCTTATGAGAAAGCATAAGTAAACTATCTTCAACAAGGATGACTAAATGAAAATGAAGGATGTCTTTTGTTTTCAGATGTACAGAAAAGTATTTCGAAAAAAATCATTAAGTATTGGGTGATAAATAATGATAAAAATGACGAATGTTTATAAGGAGTACCCGAATGGTATGAAAGCCATTGCTGGTCTTACAGTTAACATTAAACAAGGTGAATTCGTATACGTAGTTGGACCGAGTGGAGCCGGAAAATCTACATTTATTAAAATGATGTATCGTGAAGAGAAACCATCTACAGGATCTATTAATGTAAATGGACTTACTATCGAAACATTGGCAGAAAGAGATGTTCCGTATTTCCGTCGTCAATTAGGCGTGATTTTCCAAGATTTCAAATTGCTACCTAAATTAACGGTATATGAGAATGTTTCGTTTGCTTTAGAAGTAATTGAAGAAGAACCGGATGCAATTCGTGAGCGTGTAACAGAAGTTCTAGGTCTTGTAGGCCTTGAAGATCGTGCAGACGCACTTCCAAGTGAGCTTTCGGGCGGGGAGCAACAACGTGTGGCTATTGCAAGAGCAATTGTAAATAGACCAAAGGTTGTAATTGCCGATGAGCCAACAGGTAACTTAGATATTGAAACAGCTCTTGATATTATGAATATTTTTACTCGCATTAATGAGCGCGGCACAACGATTGTTATGGCGACGCATAATGCAGATATCGTAAATACAATCCGTCATCGTGTAATCGCGATTGAAGGCGGAAAAATTGTTCGAGATGAGATTGAGGGAGGATACGGATATGAAGGCTAAGACCCTTAGTCGACATTTGCGAGAAGGTGTAAAGAATCTATCACGTAACGGATGGATGACATTTGCTTCTGTTAGTGCAGTAACAGTTACATTATTACTTGTAGGTGTCTTTTTAACAGCGATTATGAATATGAACCATTTTGCGACGAAAGTAGAGCAAGATGTAGAGATTCGTGTACACATTGATCCAGCTGCAAAAGAAGCGGATCAAAAGAAATTAGAAGAAGATATGAGTAAGATTGCAAAAGTAGATTCTATTAAATATTCTTCTAAAGAAGAAGAGTTAAAACGTTTAATTAAAAGCTTAGGTGATAGTGGAAAAACGTTTGAGTTATTTGAACAAGATAACCCACTTAAAAACGTATTCGTTGTAAAAGCGAAAGAACCAACCGATACAGCGACAATCGCGAAGAAGGTTGAAAAAATGCAGTTTGTTAGTAATGTTCAGTACGGAAAAGGGCAAGTTGAACGATTATTTGATACTGTAAAAACTGGTCGTAACATTGGGATTGCGTTAATTGCTGGTCTTTTATTCACAGCGATGTTCTTAATCTCTAATACAATTAAAATTACAATTTATGCTCGTAGTACAGAAATTGAAATTATGAAACTTGTTGGTGCAACAAACTGGTTTATTCGTTGGCCATTCTTGCTAGAGGGGTTATTCTTAGGAGTATTAGGATCAATTATTCCAATTGGCCTAATTCTAATTACGTATAATTCGTTGCAAGGTGTGTTTAATGAAAAACTTGGCGGAACAATTTTCGAGCTTCTACCATACAGTCCATTCGTATTCCAATTAGCTGGTTTACTAGTGTTAATCGGTGCTTTAATCGGTATGTGGGGAAGTGTAATGTCAATTCGTCGCTTCTTAAAAGTATAAAAAGTTGCAAACATAATTCGTACAAGCTTATCATATAGTAGAAATAGGTAAAGGCATCACACAATGTGTGATGCCTTTTGCTACACCACCTGTGTGTTTTGGAAAGGGGAATTCCGCATTGAAACGTAGAGTTGCAATTATTGGAATGGTTGTTGCATTTTTAATTGGTGCTGGCGGAATGTTTGCAGGCATGTCTGTATTTGGGGTTAACCCATCAGAAGTAACGCAAACAATTTCGAGTGGGAATGCTAGCACTGCGCAAGGGAATTTGGCAAAAATTAATGAGGCGTATGCACTAATTGATTCACGTTATGTGGAAGACGTGAAAGATGAAAAGTTAGTTGAAGGTGCAATACAAGGTATGTTGTCTACGCTGAAGGACCCTTATTCCACGTATATGGATAAAGAAACAGCCAAACAGTTTAGTGAATCGCTTGATCCCGAATTAGAGGGGATTGGGGCTGAGGTGAACAAGACGGACGGTAAGCTTATTATCGTATCGCCAATTAAAGGTTCACCAGCAGAAAAGATAGGAATTAAACCGAATGACCAAATTTTATCTGTAGATGGAAACAGTGTGAAAGACTTATCACGTGAAGAAGCAGTATTAAAAATTCGTGGTAAAAAGGGAACGACTGTCGCAATTGAAATTAAACGTGCGGGAGTAACTGATCCGATTGTATTTAAAATTAAGCGTGAAAAGATTCCGATCTTTACAGTGTTTAGTTCTGTGAAGCAAGAGAGCGGAAAAGATATCGGTTATATGCAAATCACTTCTTTTGCTGAAAATACAGCGAAAGAATTTAAGGATCAGTTAAAAGAGTTAGAGAAGAAAAATATAAAAGGCTTAGTTATTGACGTGCGTGGTAATCCTGGTGGCTACTTAAATAGTGTAGAAGATATACTAGGGGAAATTATGACGAATAAAAAGCCGATGCTACAAGTAGAGCAGCGAAATGGTGAGAAGAAGAAATTCTCTACGGAACTGAAAGAGAGAAAACCATATCCAATTTCAGTATTAATTGATAATGGAAGTGCTTCTGCTTCAGAGATTTTAGCGGGTGCGCTAAAAGAAGGAGAAGGATACGATTTAATTGGTGAAAAGACATTTGGTAAAGGTACTGTCCAGCAAGCTGTTCCATTTAAAGACGGCAGCAACATTAAATTAACGATGTTTAAATGGTTAACGCCGGATGGGAACTGGATTCATAAAAAAGGAATCGCGCCAACAGTAGAAGTGAAGCAACCAAATTATTATCATGCGACACCAATTCAAATTGAAAAAACACTTTCATACAATTCAAATGATGTACAAGTAAAACATGCTCAGGAAATGCTTAAGAGCTTAGGTTATGTACCAGGTCGTGAAGATGGATACTTTAGTAAAGAGACAGAATCGGCTCTGAAAGCATTCCAAAATGCAAATGAAATGGAAGCGACAGGACAGCTTGATAAAAAGACAGCTGAAGCGATTCAAACTAAAATTATCGAAAAAATCCGTTCTGGAGAAAATGATCTACAATTACAGTCGGCATTAAAATTAATGGCAAAATAAGAAGAAATACAGGCAGTTTGCTGCCTGTATTTTTTTGTGTTAAACAAACGTTTGTTTAGTTATGATAATATAAAAAGAAAGAATGATATAAATGGTGGTGAATGAGTTCGTGGAGGCGTGGATTTTTGAAATAATGCGGGCAGTTGGACGTTTTTTCTTACACCCTGCTGTCTATATATTTGTAATAAGTAGTATCTTCGTTGGATACTTACGTATGTTAAGAGAACGAAAAGATTTTTCTTTTAAAGTTTATGATATTTGGTTTGAACTGCGAACCTCTCTATTTGCAGGGATTGGATACGGATTAGTAGTATCTATTATTACGATTGGGCTTGGACTTGTTGTTTCTAAAGCAAGCTTATGGGCCATTTTAATTTGGACGTTACTATTTGGATTAACGGCTATGTATCGATATTTATCGGCGGCTTATACATTTAGCATTGCGATTGTATGTGTTCTATTATCTTCTAAGCTACCAGTTTCCTTTTTACAGCTTCGAGAAGGTGAAGAGAGTACCATTGTATCCCTTGTTATTTTACTAGGCGTTATGCTTATTGTAGAAGGCTTATTGATTTCTAAAAACGCAGTAGGATATTCGACGCCGAGGATTAGGCAGGGGAAGCGTGGATTAAAGATTGGTTTACACGAATCAAAGCGTTTATGGATCGTTCCTATTTTTATTCTTGTACCGGGTGATGCGGTAACGCAGTTTATTTCATGGTGGCCTGTCGTTTCAATAGGTTCAAATACATATTCTCTATTCCTCGTTCCATTTTTAATTGGATTTATGAGAAATATTAAAAGTTATGAGCCGACGGAAGCTTTATTATTTACAGGAAGACGGGTTTATGGGTTAGCAGGACTTGTGCTCGTTTTAGGAATCGCAAGTTACTGGTGGCACGTACTTGCAATTATCGCGATGGGAGTCGCTATGCTTGGGCGTTTCACAATTTCGATGCAAGAAAAAATTGCCGATGAAACAAGACCAGCGTATTTTGCTGCACGCAATGATGGGCTCGTTGTACTAGATACAATTCCAAATACAATTGGAGCAGAGCTGAAATTACTGCCTGGAGAAATTATTACGAAAGTAAATGGAGTCATTCCAAAAAGCGCCGAGGAATTTTATGATGCGCTTCAAACGAAGACGACAGGAGCATTTTGTAAATTAGAAGTATTAGATACAAATGGTGAGCTTCGTCTTGCACAAACTGCATTATATGCTGGTGGACATCACGAATTAGGTATTGTATTCGTTGAACAGGAGCATGAGTGGGATTCGGAAGCGATGTAACAAATAAAAGAAGAGGTTGTATAACATTGTAGTTATATAGCCTCTTCTTTTTTGATTTACGGTTTTACTTGAGCGTAATGTTGCACAACAAATTCACGAAACGTTTGTGCAGCAAGTGATAAGTAGTGTTTTTCATTCCATACTAAATGAGGTGTCCATTGGCAAACGGGTTCTTCAAGCTGGAGAAGCGTTAGCGGTGGTAATTCCTTTTTTGCTGCGATTGGTAAAAAAGCAACGCCAAGTCCAGTGCGTACTAAGCCGCTTATTGCTGCAGGTTCATCTCCTTCACATACAATGTTAGGCGTAAACCCGGCTTGTCTGCAGAAATTGTCTGTAATCTCACGGAAGCTATACCCTGGTTTTAGGGAGATAAAAGGATCGTTTGCTACTTCACTTAGCTTGATACGGTCGCGATCTTTGAGTCGATGTGTACTTGGTACAGCTAGTACGATCTCTTCAGTCATTAATGGAAGACTATAGACTCCTAGTCGATCAATAGGTGAAGGTGTGAGACAAAAGTCGATTTCGCCTTTTTCAAGAAGCTGAATTTTTAATTCCTCTGTAGATGCTTGTGTTATACGGAAATTAATGTGTGGATATAAGGCTAGAAAAGGCGCTAGCAATTCAGAGACACGATTTAAAGTTGTAGTAGCTACTAAAACACTTCCTCGTTCTAATCCAGCCATATCTGTAACTTGTCGTTTACCAGTTTCCAGAGCCTCAAGGGCCGTATCCACTTGTTTGAGAAAAGTTTTTCCGAAAGCATTTAGGCGAATTTGACGCCCAATTCGGTCAAATAAGGGAACTCCTACTTCCTCTTCTAATCGAGCGATAGTAACGCTTAAAGCTGGTTGAGAGATATGCAGTTCTTGTGCCGCTTTTGTTATATGTTCCGTCCGAGCGACTGTTTTAAAATACTTGAGCTGCAGTAATTCCATAAAATATGTTCACCTTCTCTTATATACTTGAAGTTATTAATATGATAATTATTTTATATTTTTGTTTATCAATAATCAATTTTATAATATGAGTGTGAAAAGAAATACTGTAAAAATTTATATATAGATAAAAAATGAGGTGGATAATTTTGGATATTCAAAAATATTTAGAGCATATTCAATCTGAAAAAAGAGAGGTGAGTTTCTCTTACTTATCTCATCTTCAAAAGCAACATGTACTCAACGTTCACTTTGAGAATCTTGATATTCTTGCAAGAAAACCTCTATCTTTGCGTAAAGAAGATTTATATCAAAAAATTGTTCATGCGAAGCAGGGTGGCGTGTGCTACGAGTTAAACGGAATATTTTATTTTCTGCTAAAAGAATTAGGATTTGATCCCTATCTTATGGCAGGGACTGTATATGTAAGAGAAGGAATGTGGGCTCTTGAAAATGCTCATTTATTCATAATCGTATCAATTGATAATAAAGAGTATTTGGTGGATGTAGGTATGGGCGGTAATTCACCACGAATTCCTGTCCCGCTGAATGGAGAGGAAGTTGTGGATAGTGATGGTCTTTACCGAGTAAATAAAGACGAGACAACATCATTTTATTATTTGCAAAAAAAGACTGATGATAAGTGGGAAATTCTATATCGTTTTGAGCAGCCTTCTCATAAATGGAACCTAGAGAACATTCATCCAATTTGTGTTTTAACTGAAACAGCTCCAGATTCGATGTTCAACAAAATGTATTTCCTTTCAAGAGTGACAGAAAATGGGCGTATTACTTTGCTAGGAGATATGCTGATTATCGTTAACGGAAAAGAGAGAATAAAAGAAAAACTAAAAAAACATGAGATTGAAGAAACGGTTCGTCGTTATTTTCAAATCCAAATATAATGAGAAAATTTTAGGGAGGGTTTATGTATGACTTTAGATTTACAAGTTCAATCGTTTCTTGCGCAAGGTGGAAATTTGAATACACTTACAGGAGAAGAGCACGGAGAAGCAAAAGCTGTATTTAAGGTGGAAGATTTCTATATCCCTGTGAAGGACGGTGAAATTAAACTTCGAGTTTATACACCGAATGAAAAGGAATCATTACCTGTTTTTGTATATTTACATGGTGGTGGATGGGTAGCAGGAGATATTCAGGCTGTAGATACTTTATGCCAAAATATAGCGCATGACGCGGAGTGTATAGTTGTTGCGGTAGAGTATCGCTTAGCTCCTACGCATAAATTCCCGGTTCCGTTAGAAGATTGTTATGAAGCTACTAAATGGGTAGCTGAAAATAGTTCTATGCTTAATGCAGATAAAACAAAAATCGCAATTGGTGGAGATAGTGCTGGTGGAAATATTGCAGCAGCAGTTGTTATTATGGCTCAAAAATTCAACAATCTTTCATTGGTGGCTCAAGTATTAGTTTATCCTGTAGTTGATCTTACTTTAACTTTCAAAGCACAATCATATCGAGACAATGCTGAAGGTTATTTACTTACAACTGAAGGAGTTTTTTGGGCAACACAAATGTATTTACGTGACGAAATTGATAGGTACAATGTCTTTGCATCCCCTTCAGTGAATAATGAGTTAGAGAATTTGCCACCAGCGCTTATTATTACAGCGGAATATGATCCACTACGAGATGATGGCGCTGCATACGCAAAACGTTTAGAGGCAGCTGGGATTCCTGTAGAATATAAGTGCTACGAAGGGATGGTCCATGGTTTCTTCTGGATGGCGGGCATTATGGATAAAGGTCTCCAAGCACGATTACAAGTTTCAAATTATTTAAAGAGTGTATTTGTGGGGAAATAGAAGGGCATCTCTACTAGTAGAGCACCTTTGTTTTAATAAGATACGTAACATATAGAAAAAAGCCTAATTTCTCATTGGTATAAATGGGGAGTTAGGCTTTTTCAGATTTGTTCATTTTTGTAGTTTCATAGACGGATAACTTGAATAATTATTTGATAATGGTTATCATTTAGGGAGTCTTTTTAATTTTGGAAAATGGAGGTAAAATATGCTGCGTAAATTTTTCTCGTACTATAAACCGTATAAAGGTTTATTTATACTCGACTTTTCTTGTGCGGTTGTCGCAGGATTATTAGAACTCGGCTTCCCGCTTATCGTAAATCAATTTATTGATAAGTTATTGCCAGGGCAAAACTGGACGCTTATTTTATGGGCTTGTTTCGGTTTACTCGCAGTTTATATGTTAAACGCAGGCTTACAATATGTCGTTACATATTGGGGACATATGCTTGGTGTTAACATTGAAACAGATATGAGGCAGAAATTATTTGATCATATTCAAAAGCTATCATTCAGATTTTTTGATAATAATAAAACAGGTCATTTAATTTCACGCCTTACAAACGATTTAATGGAAATTGGGGAAATTGCTCACCATGGACCAGAAGATTTATTTATCGCCGTAATGACTTTAGTTGGGGCATTCTCATTTATGATGATGATCAACTGGAAGTTAGCGTTATTAACGTTCTTCGTCATTCCATTCCTATTATGGTTAGCGCTGTACTTCAATAAAAAAATGACAGGTACATTTAGACGTTTATTCTCAGATGTTGCTGATTTTAATGCATGCATTGAGAACAATGTAGGGGGCATTCGTGTTGTACAAGCATTCGGAAATGAAAAGTTTGAGAAAGAGCAATTCGCTGTGAACAACGCTCGTTTCCGTACAACGAAATTAATGGCGTATAAAATTATGGCTTTAAATTCATCGATTAGTTATATGCTCATGCGTCTCGTAACGCTCTTCGTCTTAATATGCGGTACATGGTTTGTTCTGCAAGGAGAATTAACGTACGGTGGATTTATCGGATTCGTTCTATTAACGAATATTTTCTTCCGCCCAATTGAAAAAATTAACGCGGTAATCGAAAGCTATCCGAAAGGAATCGCCGGTTTTAAAAGATATGTAGAGCTTCTTGAAACAGAGCCTGACATTGTAGATTCTAAAGATGCAATGGAAGTGAAGCATGTACACGGTGATATTCAATATAACAACATTACGTTTGGATATGAAAACAAAGAACCGATTTTAAATGACATTAGTTTGAAAATACATGCAGGTGAAACAGTTGCGTTCGTTGGACCATCAGGAGCTGGGAAAACGACGTTATGTAGCCTATTACCACGTTTTTATGAGCAATCATCTGGATCGATTCAAATTGATGGAATTGATACGAAAGATATGACATTATCTTCACTTCGTAAGCAAATTGGAATTGTGCAGCAAGACGTGTTCTTATTTTCAGGAACAATTCGTGAAAATATCGCTTACGGAAATTTAAAAGCATCAGAAGCTGAAATTTGGCAGGCAGTAAAACGTGCGCAATTAGAAGATTTAATTTACTCACAGCCGGACGGTTTAGATACTGTTATCGGTGAGCGCGGCGTGAAACTTTCAGGTGGACAAAAGCAGCGTCTAGCTATTGCTCGTATGTTCTTGAAAAACCCTCCAATTTTAATATTGGATGAAGCAACTTCTGCATTAGATACAGAGACAGAACTTGCGATTCAAAAATCGCTTGCGGAGCTATCTGTTGGCCGTACAACATTAGTTATCGCTCACAGACTTGCAACGATTAAAAATGCAGATCGCATCGTCGTTGTAAATAAAGATGGTATTGCAGAACAAGGTTCACATAATGAATTAATTGAGCAAGGTGGAGGATACAGTAGGTTATACGAAGCTCAGTTTAGTTCGTAAATATAATTTGTACAGAATTAGTGCACCATAAGTAGGTAAAAATCTCATATGGGAGGCTATAAAGTATGATTGTAACAACAACGTCTACAATTCAAGGAAAAGAAATTATTGAGTATATCGATATCGTCAATGGAGAAGCGATTATGGGCGCGAATATCGTTCGTGACCTTTTTGCCTCTGTCCGTGACGTTGTCGGCGGTCGTGCTGGCGCTTATGAAAGTAAATTAAAAGAAGCGCGTGACATCGCAATGGAAGAGATGAAAACTTTCGCAAGACAAAAAAATGCAAATGCAATTGTCGGTATCGACGTGGATTATGAAGTAGTTCGCGAAGGGATGCTAATGGTTGCAGTGAGCGGGACTGCTGTTCGTATTTAAAGTAAAAAGCCGTGCTAATTGAAATGAACCCAAAAAGTTAGACAAAGAATTTAAGCAGCTGATGGAATGCGAGTCCGGTATTGAACTGGACTCATTCCATTTAAGTTTGTTTTAATTCTTTTGTGATTATAATAATGAATATAATTATCTAATTCTATCTTAAAATGTTCCATGCTCTCGAATTCTTCAAGATACAATAATTCAGACTTTAATAAGCCAAAGAAGTTTTCTATGACCGCATTATTTAAACAATTCCCCTTACGGGACATACTTTGAACAACCCCATGCTCTTTTAGCGATTGTTGATATCGCTTCATTTGGTAGTGCCACCCTTGATCTGAATGAAGGATAGGGGTTTCCCCATTGTTTAAACATTTAAAGGCCTTATCTATCATTCTAGAAACGAGAGAATATGCAGGCTTATCTTCTATATTGTAAGCTATAATCTCTCCGTTATATAAGTCTAAAACAGGCGATAAATACAACCTTTTACCATGCAAATGAAATTCAGTCACATCTGTTACCCATTTTTCATTAGGTTTTGATGCGTGGAATTGACGTTTCAAAATGTTAGGAGCGAATTTCCCTACAGTTCCCCGATATGAACGGTATTTTTTCATTCGTACAAGACATTTCAATCCGATAGAATTCATCAAACGACGGACTGTTTTATGATTTAATAAACATCCTCTATTTTGTAATTCTAATGTAATACGACGATAGCCATATCTACCGTGATGTTCATCAAAGATTTCTTTTATCAGTTCTTTAGCTTTCTCGTATTTGTCTGGACGATTCATTTGTTTAATCCAATAATAGTATGTACTCCGAGCGATACCAGCGACTTTCACAAGATCGATGATCTTGTATTTGTGCCTTAATTCATAAATCACTTTTGCTTTGTCTTGTTCTGTAATTTTGTCTTGTTCTGAATTAAGGCATTTAACTTTTTTAAATAATCAATTTCCATTAGTAACCGTTCATTTTCTGCTTGTAATGCCTCTATAGACCCTTCAACGACTTTATGATTTAATTTTGGTCTTATATTTTTTATTTCCATAGCTGGACGTCCTCTTTTCTTTGTAAGCAAGGAATCCACGCCATTTAAATCATATGCTTCTTTCCACCTACGAACTGTTTCATAAGATGGAATATTAAAAATAGCTGCTGTTTCTCTAATAGATGTCCCTTGTTTATCCATATAATTAAGTACATCCAGTTTATCCTGAAGGGAATAGCTTGTATAGCGTTTTTCAAAAGCTTTTTCACCTACTGCTTTATATTGCTTAACCCACTGTTGTATTACACTTGGATGAATTTTTATAGACCTCGCAAGTCTTTTCACTCCATCACTGCCATCTAAATATCGTCTTACTACCTCTAATTTTTCTTCTGGTGAAAATTTAACCATAAAAAAGTACACCTCCAATTGTCTTTCGTGTCTAACAATTGGGGTGCACATCAAATGCACGGCTTTTTATATTCTATGTCGAAGTTTCAATATTTCTTGGGAAATGCGGAAGGCCTTGTCGATATATAGGGAAGACATTAGAGCGCTTCCTTACATTTCCGGATTTGAGCTAATAATGTTTCGTATTCTTGGTTGAGAGATGTGATGTCATCGTGATGATTTTGTATGGAAACTCGGCCAATGATTTCTGTTAGTTTTGTTTGTAATCGTAATAGTTCTTGTTCAGTAACGTTTACAGAATCCCCCGTTGTTCTTTTTGTGTATTGTTCGTAATTACCGTGGAATACCCTTGGTTCACTCTCGTCTACTTGTAGAATATGGTCTGCAACAGAGCGAATAAAGGCACGATCATGGCTAATGAAAAGTATTGTACCAGGGTATTCTTGTAACATGATTTCTAATTCTTCTTGCGTCGCTAAGTCTAAATAGTTTGTCAAACTTATTTCAGCTTGTGATTTTTGAATTCGTTATTATAAACTTGTGCCTTAGCTAGCGCCTCAGCATCGTTTTTAATTTCATCCAGTCCATTCGCATCTCCAATAATATAACCTTCAAATGAAGAACCAACAAAATCAAAGATATATTGGAATTGAGCAATAAGCGGTAATGCTTTTAGCTTTGGATTATCCCCGCCAACGATGACAACATACATTTTTTTGCCTTTCATTTTTTCTTTGAAATGAAGAGATGTATCGCGCAAGCTTTGTGACCAGCGATCAACAAAGTTTTTCATATGTCCACTCATTCCGTACCAATATAATGGTGTAGCAAAGATAATCGTGTCGTGCTCTAGCATGCGTTTGGTTAACTGCTCATAGTCATCATTTACGGATTGGAATCCTTCTGCATCATGACGTTGGTCTGTAATAGGATAGACGGTATGATCACGCAAATAAATTTGTTCTGTTTCAATGTCCTCTATCATCATATGTGTTAAAGCTTCTGTATTTCCGTTTTGTCTTGAACTGCCATGTATAACAAACATGTAATCATTCCTTTTCTTTTGCTTGTTTTAGGAGTGAAACGTGTTTTTGCAAATTCGCTTGGATGTTGGAAAGTAATGTGATTTGCTTTGTTACTTCATTGAGTTTATCTTCGTAAAGCGTAAGGATACTGCTACACGGATTGTCGTACAGGTGCGGTTCAATTTCAAGGCAGCGCAGCATCCTTGCCGTCTCTTCTAAATTTAAGCCAATTTGTAAGTACATTTGAATAAGCTCCACTTTTTCGATGGCACTTTCATCAAAATCACGGTAACCATTTGCAAGGCGCTTAGAAGGGAGTAAGCCCTTTTCTTCGTAATGTCTTAGTGATCTTTCACTAACGCCAGTTTTTTTTGATAATTCTCCAATTCGCAATGCGTTTCACTCCTTCTACATGTATTGTAAACCTTCACACTAATGTGAGGGTCAACTCTGTTTTTTCGCAAAAGAATCTACATGATTTAAGAACACTTGAATGGCTTTAGATGGAATGAAATATTTACCGCGTACGATGGAAAACGGACGGATTAGTTGTTCATTTGGAACTTCGACGTGGAATAGTTCTTTTGCTAATAGCTCTTTCCGTACAGTCCAATCAGAAAGGATAGCGATGCCAAGCCCGGCACTAACAGCTTCCTTTACGCTTTGGATACTACTGAATGTAAAGAATCGTTTCATTTTTAAATGGTGTTGATGAATAAAGCGGTCACTATAAGCGCGTGTACCAGAACCACTTTCTCTTAATACCCATACTTGATCTTGGAGTGTACTTTCATTTATTTCATTTGTGCGGAGTAATGGATGATTTGGCGGGACGACGAGCTTCATTTCATCTTGCATAAATGTTTCAACATCTACGTCGGCGTATACGACTTGTCCTTCCACTAGGCCGATATCAATTTGATTAGAGCGAAGGCTTTGCAAAACGTCTTCTGTATTTGAGATGAAAGTATGAACTTCGACGTGTGGATTTTCATTCGCATAGTTAGCCAGTATTTTTGGAAGTAAGTATTCGCCAATTGTAAAACTAGCACCAATGCGAAGTGTTCCTGTTACAACGTTATGTAGTTCATTAATTTCTTGTTTAGCATCTTCGTAAAGAGAGAGCATTTGCTTTGCATGTATATATAATATGTTTCCAGCTTCCGTAACTTGGACGTGCTTCGGGGAGCGTTGAATAAGTGTAGTGTCAAATTCGTTTTCTAAGTTGCGTATATGCATACTTACTCCAGGCTGTGAAAGGTTTAATAATTCTGCTGCACGGGAGAAGTGTTTCTGTTCAACGACAGTAACAAAAATTTTTAAAATGTCTACGTTCATATAATGGGCTCCTTTCTTTTTCTATCATCTTATCATAAGTATTTCTGATGATAGAGATTTGGTATTGGTATTAAACTTATTATAGAAACTTTCTTATAATGTAAGTAGAAAGAACATGCATGTTCCAATACGATTATTGGAGTGGTTCAAAATGGAACAAACACTTGTTATACAAAAGAAGAAGCGTTTTGGATTTTCGCAAGGAATTGGGATTACATTATTAATCGCAATTGCCGCGAAATATTTAGCAGAGCTTCCATTTTTAAATATTATGGGACAATTAGTAATTGCTATTCTAATTGGGATGGTTTGGCGCGCTGCAATTGGAGTTCCTCACGATGCGATAGCAGGAACGAACTTTGCGAGTAAGAAGTTGCTGCGCTTTGGGATCATCTTACTTGGAATGCGATTAAATCTTGTTGATATTGCGAAGGCGGGACCGAAAGTATTGGTCATCGCGGCGGTTGTTATTACATTTACTATTTTTGTTGTATACGGACTAACGAAAGTATTTAAAGTAGAAAAGAAACTTGGGATTTTAACAGCATGCGGTACGGCAATTTGCGGCGCAGCCGCGGTCGTGGCAATTGCACCGCAAGTCAAAGCGAAGGACGATGAAACAGCAGTTGGGGCAGCAATCATCGCGATTTTAGGTACCATATTTACGCTTATTTATACGTTATTATATCCAGTGCTTGGTTTATCTCCGTACGGTTATGGTGTATTCTCAGGTGCGACGCTTCATGAAATCGCTCATGTCATCGCAGCTGCGGCGCCAGGAGGAAGTACTGCTGTAGACATCGCAGTTATTGTGAAGTTAACGCGCGTAGCAATGCTTGTGCCAGTAGCGATTTTAATTGGTCTATGGTTTGGTAAGAGTGAAGGTAGCAAAGAAAAGAAATCGTGGCGCGAACTTCCAATACCATGGTTCATTTTCGGGTTCTTAGCGATGAGTGCAGTGCATTCGCTCGGGATTATTCCAGAAGTTGTTGCGGGATACATTGTTGTTCTTGCTTACATGCTTATCGCAATGGCGATGGCAGGGCTCGGTTTAAATGTAGAGTTTAAAACGTTCCGTAAATTAGGAAGTAAAGCATTTGTGGCGGGGCTGATTGGCTCGGTTTGCTTATCGGTTCTTGGATACGTTCTTGTATATGCGTTAGGATTTATGTAGTAGAGGAGAAAGCTGTTCCCGAAGGTGTTTGGGGACAGCTTTTTCTTATGATTATAGTAGCGCTACGGATGTCGATATATTTGGAAAATCGCCGATATAAAT
>NZ_JAKUEU010000022.1:0-71749 GCF_022663075.1 Bacillus cereus group sp. BfR-BA-01441 | reverse complement strand
ACCACAACAGCAGCAACCTTATGTGAATCAAGCTCAACAATCACAAGCTCAGCAACCATACATGAATCAACCACAGCAGCAGCCTTATATGAATTCGCAATATTATATGCCACCACCATCTCCGTATGCTAATCAACAAGCGATGTTTTATCCACCAAAACAACCGTACCCGACGCAGGGTAAGCAAAAGCAACAACAGCCAAGTCAGTTTTCTAGTTTTGTTTCTCAATTTAAAACATCAGATGGTAACTATGATGTAAATAAAATGATGAATACAGCTGGACAAATGATGAATGCGATGAATCAAGTGACAGGTATTGTAAAGCAAGTTGGAGGCTTTTTTGGTAAGTGATGTTGAAGGATTGTCTATAAAAACAATGTAAATGAAATAAAGGACTAGACAAATTTCCTTGTAATAAATGGGTATATATAACAAACGGCTTTCTCTCTTTTCTCATACTGTAAAGTGTAATCAGATTTTTTTAACGAGAGAGGAGAGAAAAAACTATGCATCATTGTCATCCTTGCTTTGGAGGGCATAAGCCTACAGGACCTATTTGTACGACTGCTCCTGTCATTCATCCGACGAAACAATGCGTAACACACTCTTTTTCAACAACGGTGGTGCCACACATTTTCCCAACACATACAACACATGTACATCATCAACAAATTAAAAACCAAAACTTCTTCCCGCAAACAAATTCAAATGTAAATGTTGTGGACCCAATCGACCCAGGATTCGGTGGCGGATGTGGACCGTGTGGCCATGGTCATCATCATCATCACCACGGTCATCAAATATCTCCATTTGGGCCAGGACCGAATGTATCACCGTTTGGACCAGGACCAAATGTATCACCGTTTTTACCAAACAATGTATCACCAGTAGGTCCAAATATCGGACCAAACGTTGGTGGAATATTTAAAAAGTAAATGATATGTTAGAACTAGCGAAATGCTAGTTCTTTTTTTGTAATTGGAGTGTTGATATGAAAGTTATTGCAGTAACAGGATATAAGCCATTTGAACTTGGAATATTTAAAAATGATCATCCAGGAGTGGAGTGTATAAAGAAAGCATTACACCGTAAATTAATCACTTTTGTAGAAGATGGTTTAGAATGGGTTATAATAAGCGGCCAATTAGGTGTAGAATTATGGGCTGCTGAAGTTGTTTTTGAAATGCAAGTAGAATATCCTGATTTAAAATTAGCGGTATTCACTCCGTTTTTAGAACAAGAAGAAAATTGGAAAGAAGATAATCGTGAATATTACGAATTTATTCTTTCTCAAGCAGACCATGTTGATAGTATCACGAAACGGAAGTATGAAAGCCCAGAGCAATTTAAATTAAAAAATCAATTTTTTATTGAAAAAAGTGATGCGCTTTTAGCGGTATACGATGAAGAAAAACCAGGAAGTCCCAAATATATTGTAGAATCAGCAAAGAAAAAAGGAGAAATAGAAAATTATCACAGTTATTTCATTCTTTTTTCTGATTTACAAGATATAATAGAAGAGGAACAGTGGAATAATGCAGAGTAATATGTAATATAGTACTCGTATATATGATTGACAAAAAGCATTGTTTCTGAAAAAATTTAGTTAATGAAAGTTTTGGTAAAAATTTGAGGTGAAGAAAATGATTTCGGATAAAATTAAATTAACAGCGAAAGATATTTTAGAAAAAGAATTTAAAACAGGTATGAGAGGTTATCAGCAAGAAGAAGTAGACAAGTTTCTTGATATGATCATTAAAGACTATGAAGCTTTCCACAAAGAGTTTGAGCAATTAAAGCAACAAAATGCTCGTTTAAAGCGTGAATTAGAGGAACAAAAACTAGCAGTAACGCAAGTTCCACAACAACCTGTACAAACACCAGTTGCACAACCGGTTTATAACAACACGAATACGGATATTTTAAAACGCTTATCTAACTTAGAAAAAGCTGTATTTGGAAGTAAGTTATACGAATGATGTAAGGTGGGAAAAGGTTTAAGCATTTTACATAGAAAAAAACGTTGCAAAATCTTTTTGTTTCCACTATACTAATGGATGTCATAACGTTTGGGTAATCGCTGCAACGCCAACGTTGTAGAGGAAAGTCCATGCTCGCACGGCCTGAGATGGCTGTAGTGTTCGTGCCTAGCCAATTCATAAGCTAGGGTATTCTGGCTGTAAGGCTGGTTTAACGGCAGGGAAAAAACCTAAGTCCTTTCGGATATGGTTTGACTACCTTTAAAGTGCCACAGTGACGAAGTCCTTGAAGAAATGATAGGAGTGGAACGAGGTAAACCCCACGAGCGAGAAACCCAAATAATGGTAGGGGAATCTTTTCCAAGGAAATGAACGACGGGAAAGGACAGGTTTTATAACCTGTAGATAGATGATTGCCACCGGAGTACGAGGCGTGGGCCGTTTGTAGTACAAAGGAACAGAACATGGCTTACAGAACGTTATGAACCAACTATGAAATAACTCAGCTCTCCTTTGTTAGAGGAGGGCTTTTTATTTGTATGAAGTTATAAAGTATGAGTTAAAATGGTTAATGAGAAAATTTTTCGTAAAATGTAATAATTAATAGGACCAATTGCTATTAATTATTGTTTGAATATACATAAGAGGTGAATGCAAATGGGAAAAGTTACTTTAATTGCAACAGCGGCAATGGGTATTGAAGCGTTAGTTGCCCGAGAAGTTCGCGATCTTGGTTATGAATGTCAAGTAGAAAACAGCAAAGTAACATTTGAAGCAGATGAAAAGGCGATTTGTCGTACGAACTTATGGTTACGTACTGCGGACCGTGTAAAAATTAAAGTTGGCGAATTTAAAGCAACGACATTTGATGAGCTATTTGAAAAAACGAAAGCATTAAACTGGGGAGATTATATTCCAGAGAATGGTGAATTCCCTGTTATTGGTAAATCTTTAAAATCTGAATTATTCAGTGTTTCGGATTGCCAACGTATCGTTAAAAAAGCTGTCGTTGAAAAATTAAAAACAACATATAAACGTACAACTTGGTTTGAAGAAGATGGTCCGTTATTCCGTATCGAGATTGCAATGCTCAAGGATATTGCAACATTAACAATTGATGCGAGCGGTGTTGGGCTTCATAAACGTGGATACCGTATGGATCAAGGGGAAGCTCCGTTAAAAGAAACATTAGCTGCGTCTTTAATTAAATTAACAAACTGGAAGCCAGATCGTCCATTTGTTGATCCATTCTGTGGATCAGGTACAATTCCGATTGAAGCAGCATTAATTGGACAAAACATTGCACCAGGATTTAACCGTGGTTTCGCATCTGACGAGTGGGGCTGGGTAGGTAAACAAAACTGGCGTGAAGCTCGTCAAGAAGCTGAAGATTTAGCGAACTATGATCAACGATTACAAATCATTGGATCAGATATTGATCATCGTATGATTCGAGTTGCTCAAGATAACGCAGAAGAAGTAGGCTTAGGCGATTTAATTACATTTAAACAAATGCAAGTAAAAGATTTTACAACAAAAGAGGATTATGGCTACGTTGTAACGAATCCTCCATACGGAGAACGTTTAAGTGAAAAAGCACTCGTTGAACAACTGTATAAAGAAATGGGACAAGTATTCCGCCCATTAGATACATGGTCAGCGTATGTATTAACAAGCTACGAAGCATTTGAGAAGTGTTACGGAAAAGATGCGTCGAAGAAGCGTAAGCTGTTTAACGGATTTATCCGTACAGATTACTACCAATACTTCGGAAAACGTCCACCGCGTAATTCATAGTATAAAACTCCTCTAGCGCGCATATACTGGCTATTATGTAATGCGTAAAGGAGGAAGTCATATGGATAATTTTCAATTATCAATGATTCAAAAAGCTATTCACCGTACGTATGATGAGCTCGGAAAAGAAGTGGATAGTCAAGGTGCGATTGTAGATGAAATACAAAAAGCACAAGAAGAATATTTGTCAGCTCTTTCACATGAAACAGCGATTGATAAACGGTATTTAAAGTCATTAATATAGAAGAAAATTTTCCTTTTTCGAAAGGAAAATTTTTTTTCGTGAATTTCTATGTATTGCAACAGGGGAAAGTGGCTGCACACATATGCGTAGCAGTTGCTATTATCTTTTTATAGAAAAACTTTTTGGTTGGAGGCTAAGGATGTTTACTGAGAAGAGATTACCATTTGAAGTAGGAAAACAAGATAATTTTTATGATAAGTTGAATGAGTGGATTGGAGATGTGTTTTACGACATCCTTCCGGAAAAAGGCTTTGAAGAGCGTGATGAACAAATTTTTATGGCGTTTCAGTTAGAACGCGCTTTCCAAGAAAAGAAAGTTATGTTCGCAGAAGCTGGTGTAGGAACAGGGAAAACAATTGTATATCTTCTATATGCAATTTGTTACGCGCGTTATACTGGGAAACCAGCTATTATTGCTTGTGCAGATGAAACGTTAATTGAGCAGCTTGTGAAAGAAGAAGGGGACATCGCTAAGTTATCTGAAGCATTAGGGCTATCTGTTGATGTAAGGCTTGCAAAATCAATGGATAATTATTTATGCTTACGTAAACTTGAAGATGTTATGAGTGGACGAGCTCCAGAAGTAATTGAAGACGTATATTACGAGTTACCACAGTTTGTATTCGATCATGGTACGATGCAAAACTTTACTCACTATGGTGACAGAAAAGAATTTCCACTTTTAAATGACGAAGAATGGTCAAAAGTAAATTGGGATTACTTCCAAGATTGCTTTACTTGTGATTCTCGTCATCGTTGTGGACAAACTCTTTCTCGTGAACATTATCGTAAAGCAGCAGATTTAATTATTTGTTCTCAAGATTTCTATATGGATCATATTTGGACGTACGATGCTCGTAAGCGTGAAGGGCAAATTCCATTATTACCAGAAAGTAGCTGCGTTGTATTCGATGAAGGACATCTTGTAGAATATGCAGCTCAAAAAGCTTTAACATACCGTTTAAAGCAAACGATGATGGAGCAACTATTAACGAGATTGCTACAAAACGATATTCGTGAGGAGTTTGCACATTTAGTAGAAGAAACAATTTGGCAAACTGAACGATTCTTTGATGTGTTACAAGAGAATAAAAAGGAAATTGCCGGTTCTGATCGTCTAGAAATTACTGTGACAGAAAAAGTAACAGCTGAAGCGAAACGACTTTATGCAAAAATCGGTGAAGTTGGAGATGCATTAGTATTCGAAAGTGAAATGCATACAGTAAACACGTATGATTTAAATATTGTTGATGAGCATTTAGATGTATTAGAACATTCACTTCGTCTGTTCATGCACGAGAAAAATGTAATTACTTGGGGTGAAGAAGGTGATGGTGCCTTCACGTTAGTTATTATGCCGCGTGCAGTTGAAGAAGTGTTACAAGAGAAAGTATTCTCGAAGAAAATACCGTATATTTTCTCTTCTGCGACATTATCGAACAACGATTCATTCGCTTTCACAGCTAATAGCCTAGGGGTAAAAGATTACTTGTCATTCTCAGTTGCTTCACCGTTTGATTACGAAGAGCAAATGACAGTAAACTTACTATCACATACGAAAGAAAATGAATGGGAAAGAAAGTGTCAATATACACTTGAAAATATACAAAAAACAAATGGACGTACGCTTGTATTATTCCGTACAACGCAAGAGCTTGCAGCGTTCAAAGAGTATGTAAGTAAAGAGCAAATGTCGGTTCCGTTCTTATATGAAGGAGATCAGGAAATTAGCCAGCTCGTTTCTCGTTTCCAAAATGAAGAAGAGACTGTACTTTGTGCGGTTCATTTATGGGAAGGTTTAGATATTCCTGGTTCATCATTATCGCACGTTATTATTTGGTCTTTACCATTCCCTCCAAACGATCCTGTGTTTGAAGCGAAACGTAAGCACGTAAATGATCCATTCTGGGATGTAGATGTACCATATATGATTTTACGACTTCGTCAAGGAATTGGGCGTTTAATTCGTACAAGTGAAGATAAAGGTGCTATATCAATTTTCTTATCTGATTCAGAAGATGAGAAAGTAGTTGCAGCTGTGAAAAATGTACTGCCAGTAGAAGGTAAAGAATTATAAGGAGAAAGCTTGGCGCTTGCCAAGCTTTTTTTCTATTATAAAAGGAATTTATGTTTCTGTGTCGAATTAAATTTGAGGTAGAAAAAGGAGGCTTTTATACGATGACAGTTGCTACATATGAAGTAGAAAAACAATTTTTAACATACGTGAAGAAGATACAAAATTACGGAGAAGCATTAAGTTTAATGTTTTGGGATTTAAGAACAGGTGCACCCAAAAAAGGTGTAGATCAGCGTTCAGAAGTAATTGGTATGCTTTCGTCAGAAGTGTTTGCTATGTCGACTTCAGATGAGATGGGAAACTATTTAACAGAACTTGAAGCTTTAATACGTGAAGATAAACTTTCTGAAACGACAAAGAAAATGGTTGAAGAGTGTCGGAAAGAATATGATAGAAATAAAAAAATTCCACAAGCTGAATATGAGGCTTATGTGAAATTAGAAGCGAAAGCAGAGAGTGTGTGGGAAGAAGCTCGCGAAAAATCTGATTTCGAAATGTTCCGCCCGTACTTAGAAAAAATTGTTGAATTTAAAAAGAAATTTATTACATATTGGGGTTATGAAACATATAAATATAATACATTATTAGACATGTATGAGCCAGGTATTACAGTAGAAGTTTTAGATCACGTATTTGGTCAACTTCGTGAGCGCATCGTGCCGCTTGTAAAAGAAATCTCTGAGTCTAAAAAAGGATTAAAAACAAGTGCTTTATCGGAACAGTTTTCAAAAGAAAAACAAAAGAACTTTACATTAGAACTATTAAAGCAATTGAATTATGACTTTGAAGCAGGTCGTCTTGATGAAACAGTACATCCTTTCGAAATTACATTAAATAGAGGGGATGTTCGTATTACGACACGCTATGATGAAAAAGATTTCCGTATGGCTGTATTTGGAACAATTCATGAATGTGGTCATGCAGTATATGAACAAAACATTGCAGAACAATTTGAAGGTACACCACTTTGCAGTGGTACATCTATGGGTATTCACGAATCACAATCATTATTCTTTGAGAACTTTATCGGCCGTAATAAATCATTCTGGAAGAAAAATTATGATTTATTAAAAGAGTATAGCGATGGTCAATTTGATGATATGTCAGTCGATGAGTTTTATGATGCAATTAACGAATCGAAGCCGTCATTCATTCGTATAGAAGCAGATGAGCTTACATACCCCCTTCATGTTATGGTGCGTTATGAATTAGAGAAAGAATTATTTGATGGTACATTACAAGTGAAGGACTTACCAGCAGCTTGGAATGATAAGATGGAAGCATATTTAGGAATTCGTCCGGAAAATGATGCACAAGGTGTATTGCAAGATGTTCACTGGGCTGGTGGCTCATTTGGATACTTCCCATCTTATGCGCTTGGTTACATGTATGCAGCGCAATTTAAGCAAAGAATGTTAAAAGACATTCCGAACTTTGATGCATTATTAGAAGAAGGAAACGTAACACCGATTCGTGAATGGTTAACAGAAAACATTCACCAATACGGTAAAACGAAAAAGCCACTTGAAATTTTAGAAGATGTAACAGGTGAAGGCTTAAATGCAAACTACTTAGCCGATTATTTAGAAGCGAAATATAAAGAGATTTATGAGTTGTAAAAAAAGAGCTGCTTAATTGCAGCTCTTTTTTAAAGGGGGATGGGAGAATGGACTATACATATACAGTAATGACGCAAGAAGAAGCAGAAGAAATTGCATACAACTGGCATTATGAAGGGAAATATTCCTTTTACGATATAGAGGCAGATGAAGAAGATTTAGCTGAATTTTTACATGATGAAAGTAGAGGGGATCATACATTTTCTGTGAAGGAAAATGGCACTCTCATTGGTTATTTTACTGTTTGTAAAATAAATGACGGAACGGTTGATATTGGTCTTGGAATGAGACCTAATATGACTGGGAACGGATTTGGTTTACAGTTCTTAAACGCTATACTAGCTTTTAGTAAAGAAAAATATGGATGCAAGTATATAACACTATCAGTAGCTATATTTAATGAGAGAGCGATTAAAGTGTATAAAAGGGCAGGGTTTGAAGTAGTTGGAACGTTTATACAGAAAACAAATGGTAGTTGTTTTGAGTTTTTGAAAATGAATTATATATGTAAAAATGATTAAAAAACAGAAGAATCTCCTTCTGTTTTTTTTATGCAGAAATAAATCATACTTTTTGTAATTGGAAGTTTTGAAATTTTGGAAGAGGATGTGTATGATTGAAGTTTAATAGTAAATAGCAAGTTTAGTAAGGAGAGACAGCATGAGTATAATTAAAACGAAAAATGAAATAGAGTTAATGCATGAATCTGGAAAATTACTTGCTTCATGTCATAGAGAAATTGCGAAGATGATGAAACCAGGTATTACTACAAAAGAAATTAATACGTTTGTTGAAGCATATTTAGAACAGCATGGTGCAACGTCTGAGCAGAAAGGGTACAACGGATATCCATATGCGATATGTGCATCTGTAAACGATGAAATGTGTCATGCGTTTCCGGCCGATGTTCCTTTAACTGAGGGTGATATTGTAACAATTGACACGGTAGTAAACTTAAATGGGGGTCTTTCAGATTCTGCTTGGACGTATAGAGTTGGAAAAGTTTCTGATGAAGCAGAAAAGTTGTTGTTAGTAGCTGAGAATGCTTTGTATAAAGGAATTGACCAGGCGATAATCGATAACCATGTAGGAGATATTGGCTATGCAATTGAAAGTTATGTAACAAATGAAGGTTTTTCTGTTGCAAGAGACTTTACGGGACATGGAATCGGTAAAGAGATTCATGAAGAACCAGCAATTTTTCATTTTGGGAAACAAGGACAAGGACCTCAGTTACAAGAAGGAATGGTAATTACAATTGAACCGATTGTAAATATAGGTATGCGATATTCTAAAGTAGATTTAAATGGGTGGACTGCACGAACGATGGACGGGAAATTATCAGCTCAATATGAGCATACAATTGCGATTACAAAAGATGGGCCAATCATTTTAACGAAGTTGTAATTGGAAATGAAAGAGTTTGCAAAACTCGAACAAAAATAGTAGTTTTTAAAAATTTGTACGTGTTTTTTCGATAAATGCTTTTCAAAGCATAAAAAGTACGTTATAATCCTTCTATAAAATAAATAGTTAGCTACACTCATATAATCGCGGGGATATGGCCTGCAAGTTTCTACCGAAGTACCGTAAATACTTTGACTATGAGTGAGGACGAATATAATTGCTTGTTTAGCATTCTTTTTTTGCGAAACTCCAAAAGCGCGTCTCTCACTTGTAACGAGTGGTGGTGGCTTTTGGAGTTTTTTTATTGCATAAGAGGGGGAACAAACATGAAAGTATTACAAGAAAAGATTTTGAACGAAGGAAAGGTTTTATCTGGTGACGTATTAAAGGTAGATGCTTTTTTAAATCATCAAATTGATCCAGTACTTATGCAAGAAATCGGAAAAGAATTTGCTAAACGTTTTAAAGAAGAGAACATTACAAAAATCGTGACGATTGAATCTTCAGGCATTGCACCAGCAGTTATGGCTGCATTAGAGCTTGGTGTAAAAGTAATTTTTGCACGAAAACGTAAATCGTTAACGTTACAAGATAATATGTACGTTGCAAACGTATATTCATTTACAAAACAAGAAACAAATGAAATTTCATTATCTCGAAATCATATCGATGAAAATGATCGTGTATTAATCATCGATGACTTTTTAGCAAACGGTCAGGCTGCTTTAGGTTTAATGAGTTTAGTAGAGCAAGCTGGAGCGAGTATTGCAGGAATTGGAATTGTTATTGAAAAAGCATTTCAAGATGGAGGAAAGAAGCTTCGTGAACAAGGCGTTCGTGTTGAATCACTAGCAGAAATTGCATCACTTGATAACGGCACAGTTACATTTGTACAGCAAGAAACTGCGGAGGTGAAATAAACGATGAAGCAGCATCCATTTAAAATTGCATCGCTTGGTATGCAGCATATGCTTGCAATGTATGCTGGAGCAATTATCGTTCCGCTTATTGTGGGCGGTGGACTTGGTTTAAATCAAAAAGAGTTAACATATTTAGTCTCAATTGATTTATTAATGTGCGGCGTTGCGACAATTTTACAAGCATTATCAAATCGCTTTTTCGGTATAGGACTTCCCGTTGTACTTGGTTGTACATTTACAGCCGTTGGACCGATGATTGCGATTGGAAAACAATACGGTGTGTCTTCAATTTATGGAGCAATTATTGCTGCTGGGTTATTCGTTGTTATTTTTGCGAAATTATTTGGAAAACTTGTAAAACTGTTTCCACCTGTTGTAACAGGATCTGTTGTTACTGTAATTGGAGTTACACTTGTTCCAGCAGCAATTAATGACATGGCTGGAGGAGTAGGAAGTAAGGATTTCGGTAGTCTTGAAAATTTAGCATTAGCATTTGGTGTGTTATTATTTATCATCATTATGTATCGTTTCTTTGATGGATTTATTCGTTCAATCTCTATTTTACTAGGTCTATTGTTCGGTACTATCGTTGCAGCGTTTATGGGGAAAGTAAGTTTGCAAGCGGTTGGAGAGGCGGATTGGTTCCACGGTATTCAACCATTTTACTTTGGTACACCAACATTTGAATTAACACCAATTATTACGATGATTCTCGTTGCTTGTGTAGGGATTGTAGAAGCAACGGGTGTATACTTTGCATTATCTGATATTTGCAATAAAAAAATCGGTGAAAAAGAATTAACAAAAGGCTATCGCGCAGAAGGATTAGCGATGGTGTTAGGTGGCATTTTCAACGCGTTCCCATATACAACATACTCTCAAAACGTAGGACTTGTTCAATTAACTGGAGTAAGAAATCGCGTTATTATTTATACTTGCGGTGGTATGTTAATCGCACTTGGTTTCATTCCAAAAATCGCAGCTATTACAACAATTATTCCGAAATCAGTACTGGGCGGTGCGATGTTAGCGATGTTCGGTATGGTTATGGCATATGGTATTAAAATGTTAAGTAGCGTTGACTTCGGAAGACAAGAAAACTTATTAATCGTTGCATGTTCTGTCGGAATTGGGCTTGGCGTAACAGTCGTTCCTACATTATTTTCACAACTTCCAGAAAGCATTCGTATTTTAACAGATAACGGAATTGTACTTGGAAGTGCGTCAGCAGTACTTTTAAATATCGTATTTAATATGGTGCCGCAGCGCAAAGTGAAAGTAGAAGAAGAGCCAGTATCTATGCAAAATGCAGTAAGAGAAGCGTAAAAAAGCAAGGTCTCGTTATGAGACCTTGCTTTTCTTTTTAAGTGGCATCATTTTCCCGTAAGTACCAAGACGCCAAATGTACTCAAGTGGTCCGTATTGGTAATGTGAAAGCCACCAGCGGCTAATAAAGATTTGTAACGTGTAGAAACTAATGCAGAATAGTGGTCCAACCCATAATGGAGCAGGATAATAATTTTTAAGAAATAGACCAAATACAAGTAATGTAACAATTGTATGCGAGATGTAATTTGTTAATGCCATTCGTCCAACGTATTGGAATGGACGTAATAACGTTTGCCATTTTTCTATTTGTAATAAACGCATTAGTGTGAAAATGTAGAATATGAATAACGTTTTTCCGCTAAACATTGTAAAGACCTGCATATAAATTGGTTCATAAAATGGTTTTGATAAGAAGTAACGAACCATGAAGAACCACATTGGTAATGTAAAAAGGAACATAATAATTTGCCATTTTTTAAGCTTTGGATCTAACTCTTTCGCGCGGCGGAAAATATCCTTTTTGCCGGCGTATAAACCAAGTAAAAACAGCCCAACTGTTTCTGGGAGCATAAGTAAATTTAATCCAATTCCATCAGCGTAAAATGCATGGAAACGATTTTGTATTTGTGACAGCCAGTCTTCTAATGGCATGATAGGTAAGGAAAAACCTAGCTCTTCCTTTGGTACCAATGCAACCGTAATACCAGCCATTAGCATAATGAATTGAAAAATACTCAATAAAACGATAGCCCATATTAAAATAGTACGAGGTTCTCTCTTATAAAATAAAAATAAGAAAAATCCAGCAATCGCATAAGTATGTAAAATGTCTCCGTCCCATAAAAGAACGTAATGTAAGAAACCGAATAATAATAAAATAAGTAAGCGGCGAACAAATAAAATTTTTGGATGATCTGTTTTCGCTTCAGCACGACTCATAAAAATATAAAAACCTAATCCGAATAAAAACGAAAAAATTGTATAAAATTTCGTTTGAATAAACATATCGTAAAATAGGCGAATGTAGCTGTCTATCCCTTCGTAAATTCCTGAAAGATCACGTGAGTCAACCCCGGCGATAACAGGCCAATTCACAAGAAAAATACCTAGTACAGCTATTCCTCTAATAATATCAATGGAGTGTATCCTCTCGCCTTGTGTGAGATTTTGTGTCATTTTTTTCCTCCTTGTTAAGTAATTCCCTTTTATTATACGAAATGTAAGGTGGAGGGGATAGGGGATATTTCCATTTTTTTAAACTGTTAAGTTATGTAGGATGAGATATAATAAGAGTGCACAACAAGTTTTAACCTTTTTCAAAACAGGCAGTAAAGCTCCTTCTTATAAGGAGCTTTCTTTATGAAAAGTGTTGATAATGATTCTCTTTAATGATAAACTGTATTCAAAAGTGATAATCATTATCAAAAAAGGTTGGTGCGTAAGTATGGTATATGCATTAGTAGCAGGTACAGTCGCTGTATATGCAGTTATTGCGAAGTATGTTTTAAATGGAGTAGGAACAGCAAAATGAGTGATATGACATAAAATCCCTTTCATTTGTAAAAAGAATGAAAGGGATTTTTTATTTTTAATGAGAATATGCTGAAAATTTAGTATGATAGTAAAGTGAAACTGTAATCAATGGGTAGGTGTAACTCTCACTGGTTATGAGCTCGCAAATAGCGGGGAAAAGTATATACATCTTGGATAAAGGGGAACAAGGGGATGACAAACATAGTACAGACAAACGGTATGAAAAAACTTGTTTGTTTTTATGAAGAGTGGCAAAAACACGGCGATGCAGAGAATAGTTTAAAGTTGTTTGAGGTAATTCAAAAATATAAACAAGAACAGCTTATGATAGCGTTCTGCGGTCACTTCTCTGCAGGGAAATCAACGATGATGAATCATCTATATAAAGCGCAGTTGTTACCGACAAGTCCAATTCCGACAAGCGCTAACGTTGTCAAAATTGAAAAAGGAATGGATCGTGTTGTTGTAACGGTTAAATCTGGAGAGCAGTACGAATATGACGGTGCATATTCAGCAGAAGAATTAAAACAAATTTGTAAAGACGGCGATGAAGTAATTGGTGTTCATATTTATCGAAACGACGCGCCGATTCCTGAAGGGGTTATGTTAGTTGATACACCAGGGATTGATTCAACAGATGATGCCCATCAATTAGCGACAGAGTCGACACTTCATCTGGCAGATGTCATTTTTTATATGATGGATTATAATCACGTCCAATCGGAAGTGAATTTACAATTTGTTAAAGAATTGAAACAACGTAATAAAACGGTTTATCTCGTTGTAAATCAAATAGATAAACATAAAGAAAATGAATTATCGTTTGAGAATTATAAAGATAGTGTAAAACAATCATTCTCTAACTGGGATATTGAAGTAGATGGTGTTTATTATACGTCATTACGAATGATGAACCATCCACATAATGAAATTAGAAGCTTAGAAGCGTTAATTACTTCTATTATGAAAGAAAAAGAGCAGTATGTAAGGACTGGAATGGAGCGAGAAACAGAATATTTAATGGGAGAACATTTCTCGTTTATTGTTTCTGAAAATGAAAAAGCTCTCTTGAAATATGAGGAAGAGTTAGCATCACCACTTTCTATTTCAGAGGTAGTTGAAAAGAAGGAAGAGTTAACGGAAGCGAAAAATCGTGAGGCAAGTAAAGAATCTCATGTGAGAAACGAATTTATAAAAGGTTTACAAGCTATATTAGATAACGCTTATTTAATGCCATTTGAAATGAGAGAATTGGCAAATGCATATTTAGAAACGAAATTAACAAAATTTAAGGTCGGTTTGCTATTTTCGAAAGGAAAGACGGAGCAAGAAAAACAAAGACGTGTAGAGGCGTTTTATTCTGCCCTTCAAAAGACTGTTGAAACGCAGCTTGATTTTCATGTGAAGGAATTTATTGTAGCCTTCTTAAAAGAAGAAGGATTGTTCACGGAGGAAATTGGGAAAGACATATATGGGTTAGAAATTGCTTTCGGACCAGAAATGTTGGCCGAAGTAATTAAACAAGGTGCAGGTTTCACAGGTGATTACTTACTTCTTTATACAGCGGATGTAGCGAATGAACTGAAGAAACGTTATTTTATAAAAGCACAGCAAATTTTTGATAAAAGTGCGGTCGTTTTAAAGCAAAAGGTGAGGGAAGCAGTTGCTCGTATTGAAGAAGAGATTGAAACATATACGATGTTGCAAACGGCGAAAGAAACACAATTACAATACAGTAACAATTTGGAGGCATATGAAGACTATTTACGAAATGTTTGGCACGATCATGTTGCTACGCCTGAAGGGCTGCAAATAGATGAGATATTGCAAAGGGAAAAGCAAATTGTTAGTGAGAAATTTACACTACAAGAGCAGGAAATCGTAAGCGATAACGTAGCGGTTCATGAAGAAGAGCTGAAAGGAACGGCGGCTTTAAATATTCAGCGGATATTAGAGAAAGTGAAAAAAGCTGAAACGATATTAGAGCCATTGCCAGCGCTGAAACATGTACAGCAAGAGGTAATAGAGAAAAGAAGACGTGTGGAAACAAAACAATTTACAGTAGCGTTATTCGGGGCATTTAGTGCTGGAAAATCATCATTTGCCAATGCCTTACTCGGTGAGAAAGTACTTCCTGTATCACCAAACCCGACGACGGCAACGATTAATCAAATTTTGCCGGTTACAGAGGAAAAACCACACGGAACAGTAATTGTTCAGTTTAAATCAAAGCAAGCGTTATTAGAAGATATGAAAGCTGTTTATAAGCTGTTTCATTATGAGATTGCTACGTTAGATGAAGCGTTAGCACAAATTGATAAAGTTATGAAATATCCTTCACCAACTGGGAAGCAAAAAACAACATTTAGCTTTTTACGAGCGGTACAAAAAGGATATGATGCAGTTTCTACTTATTTAGGAGAACAAGTACAAGTTACATTAGAAGAGTTCTCTGATTATGTAGCGAATGAAGAGAAATCATGCTTCGTTGAGTATATGGAACTTTATTATGATTGTGCTTTAACAAGGCAGGGAGTAGCGCTTGTAGACACACCTGGAGCGGATTCTATTAATGCTCGCCATACGGATGTTGCATTCCAGTATATTAAAAACGCAGATGCTATTTTATTTGTAACATATTATAATCATGTATTCTCTCGTGCTGACCGTGAATTTTTAATTCAGCTTGGTCGTGTAAAGGATACTTTTGCCCTTGATAAAATGTTCTTCTTAATTAATGCGGCGGATTTAGCAGAGTCTGAAGAAGAACTTGAAATGGTAAAAGGTTATATCGCAGATCAGCTGCTGCAATACGGTATTAGAAATCCGCGTTTATTTGCAATTTCAAGTTTATGTGCGCTTGAAGAGAAACAAGGAAAGAATGTTGAAAAAGAGAAGTATGGTATTTTACAAAACTCTGGGATTACGAAGTTTGAGGAATCATTTACGTCCTTTATGATGAGAGATTTAATGCTTGTTTCTGTGCATGCTCTATATGGTGCTTTGCAAGGGGCAGATCAGCTTTTAGTAAACATGATAAAGGGTGCAAAACAGGGGAATGAAGAGAAAGAGAAGCAAACGAAAAAATATGAAGCAGAGCGTGATCAACTACTTCATATCATTTCATCATATAGTGTACTTGCTGAAGAACAGGCGATGCAAAATGAAGTGAAAGAGTTGCTTTATTACGTGCAACAGCGTCTATTCCTGCGCTATAACGATGTGTTTACTGAATTTATTAATCCGGCGTCACTTCGAACGGATGGAAATGTGAAAACACAATTGCAACAGTGTGTTATGGAATTAGTAGCATTTATTCAGCATGATTTATTGCAAGAAATGCGTGCGACATCATTACGCCTTGAAAAATGGATAGACGAAGCGATGAAGCGTGCAAAGGACGAAATTGTAGTGAACTGTAAAGTAGAAAATGAATCAATTTCTATGAATAGAATAGTGGAGTATGAATATAAAGATATTACACATAAAGAACCGTTCCCTTCAGTTGAAATAAAAGATTTCAAAAAAGCACTGGCACATTTTAAAAATGAGAAAAGCTTTTTTGAAAAGAATGACAAAGCTTTTATGCAAGAAGACGCTAAATCTGTATTAGAACCGTTCGTATCAAACTATGTAGCTGATGAAAAAGATTTATTTGTTCATCATTATAAGCAAGAGTGGGATATGAAGTGGAACTTATTCCAAAAAGTGATGCAGCAAGATGTGATGAACTATTATGAAAGTATATTGTTTGCATTGGCTGAAACGATCGATGTATCTCTATATGAACAAAGTAAAGAACAATTGCAAAAGCAGTTAGTAGAGATTGAAAAAGAAATTTATGTTATATAGTCGTTATGAGAAAAAGATTCGTTCAATTTTCTTTTGCAGTACAGTATCTAAAGATTTTACAAATCCAGCAAATTCATCGGTAGAAATCATATGAGTAAGAACGAGTCGTCTGCCATCTGGTGTTTCACCGCATAAGACGAATGAAGAAAATTCATATGTTTTGTTTTCAACTACTAATTTTGGATAGGAATACGTGTCGCTTTTCTTCTTCTTTCCATCAATAGAGATGACGTTGCATTTTTTCTCATTGTTGTCCATGGTGAATCCCTCCTTTCTATTACTTATGGTAGACAAGGAGGGTTTAGAACAATAGAGAAGGGGGAATTTTTTATGTCTGTTGTAATAGAACGTATTCCAAAAGAGGCTATACC
This sequence comes from Bacillus cereus group sp. BfR-BA-01441, assembly GCF_022663075.1. NCBI lineage: Bacteria > Bacillati > Bacillota > Bacilli > Caryophanales > Bacillaceae > Bacillus > Bacillus cereus group sp. BfR-BA-01441. The sequence goes on along the minus strand of NZ_JAKUEU010000022.1, from coordinate 54,620 downwards.
GAAGTCTTTATTGCTACTTGCTGATCCAAGTGAACGGCAAATAGCTACATATGTACAAAGAGGATTAACATACGTAGCTAAGCAGGGGGGGAGCGTTATCGGTGTATATGTTCTTTTGGAAACAAGGCCAAAGACGATGGAAATCATGAATATTGCGGTTGCAGAGCATTTACAAGGAAAAGGGATTGGGAAGAAGCTATTAAGGCATGCTGTAGAAACTGCTAAAGGATATGGTATGTCAAAACTTGAAGTTGGTACAGGCAATTCTAGTGTTTCACAACTTGCTTTATATCAAAAATGTGGATTTCGTATTTTTTCTATTGATTTTGATTACTTTTCGAAGCATTATGAAGAAGAGATTATTGAAAATGGGATTGTATGTCGTGATATGATCCGGCTTGCAATGGAATTGAATAAAAACGTATAACTATTTAGGGGGAAGAGAAGATGGAAGTACATAAAGCAATTACAGCACATTCTCGTAAACAAAATGAAAGTGTAAAAGCATGTTTACAATTAGATGCACAGCGTGAAGCAGCTATTGAAGCTGCCGTATCTCTTGCGTCAAATGGGAAAGAATTTTCGGTTGATGTCATTAATGTTGTAACGAAGCAAATTAATGATCTTGCAAAAAATGGTGTTACCTTGCAGCGTAAATATGTTACAGAAGAAATGGTTATGGAGTATGTAAGTCGTTTGAAAGAGAAAGAAGGTCTTTAAAGATGATAGTTACAGTCGAATGGTTACGTGAGCATATAGAAGATGAGAATGTCCGTATAATCGATTGTCGTTTTGATTTAGCAAATCCTAATTGGGGTAGAGAAAAGTATGAAGAAGGACATATTCCTCATGCGTTATATTTTGATTTGAATTTAGATTTATCAAGTCCTATAGCAGAACATGGTGGCCGCCATCCTTTACCAAATATTGAGGAGTTTGCAGACAAGCTTTCGGAGGCTGGTATTGATGAACATACGAAAGTAATTGCGTATGACAGTCAAGCCGGTGCAAATGCTGCTCGTTTATGGTGGTTATGTAACTATGTAGGACATGAGAAAGTATATATATTAGATGGTGGTTTCCCGGCTTGGAAAGAGAATGGACTACCGACAACAACGGAAATTCCTGTTGTTATACGAAAAACATTCAAAACAAACATACAAGATCATATGCTTGTAACGATGGAAACGGTCAGAGAGAATATCCGTGCAGGTGCGGATGTTACATTAATTGATTCTAGAGAGCCAAAGCGTTATGCTGGTGTCGAGGAACTTGTCGATCATAAAGCAGGTCATATTCCGACAGCGGTAAACCATTTTTGGAAGGATGGAATGTTGCAATCAGGACAATTTAAGAATGGAGCTGGGCAACAAGAACGCTTCCAAAATCTTTCGAAAGATAAGGAAACCATTGTATATTGTGGTTCTGGTGTTACAGCGTGCCCAAATATCGTTGCATTAAAATTAGCTGGATTCCAAAATGTTAAATTGTATGCAGGTAGCTGGAGTGATTGGATTTCTTATCCAGAAAATCAAATTGCAAAAGAAGAAGATTAATCACTTGCATGCAAAAATAATTTGTATTAAAATAAGGTCACAAGCAAGAGATTGCTCGAAAAACTTTGTATTTTACACATTGGAAACAATGTGATAATATAACGACAAGTAAATAATACATCCTGCGGTGTACGTAACTTATTTATGTCTAAAACCGATGTTAGTTATACGGAAGCTCAATATTTAGCGACCATCATCAAGCCTTCCTTGTGGAGGAAGATGTACGGTAACTGTGAGGGCATCCACCTGCGAGTAGCGGGTTTTTGGACATTTACGAGGAGCGGCACGTGCGGGGGTCTTATTTCAACTAACCTTATATAAAATTCCTACGGTGTACGTAGCTTATGCATGTCTTAAACCAATAAGTTTAATATGGAAGTTCAATATTTAAATGTAGCTAACATGCCATCTTTTTAAGAAGGAAGTTACAAACATTTGTGAGAGCATCCACCTGTGAGAGCAGGTTTATGGACATCTAGAGAGAACGGCATATGTGGGGCTATATAAAAACCTTACGTTTTATACGTAAGGTTTTTTTGTTGCATAGATATATCAATATTATCTTGATTCACCTGTGAAGTTTCCGTAATAAATGTAGCACTTTCTGTCTTCATCAATCTCTCTTGAATCTAAGGAGAACTCCATAGACATGCCGTCTCGCTGAATATATATAATATCTGAATGAAGAGATGGTAAAATTTCTTCATAGTTCCATACATCTTGACTATCTATTATGTTTGAACTCGTTTCACTTAGTTCTCTAATTTCAAAACCGATGTAGGAGTATGTAGGGTCTGAAGGGTCATTTGCGAAAACTTCTTTTTGAATATAAATAACTGCTGTTCCGTCTGGATCAACCGAAGTTGCAGTAACAATATAAGTATTTTTCTCTTTAATAAAATATTCACAAGTCATGCGTGCGATAATTTCAGAATTAGAAATATTGGCGTAGTTCCATAAAGCAGGATACCCTTTCGTTTCATCATTAAGTCGATATTCTAAGCGCATTTAATCCCTCTTCTTCCTTTTTCTTCTACTTTATCATGCCATCCTATATAATAGGAATAGAATTTAAAAAGGGGAGTGCGAAGGTGACAAAAACGAAATGGCTAGTAGGTGGTGTCGTAACGTCTTTAATGACTGGCACTTTATTTGGTTGCGCACAAGATCTTCCCCCAAAACCGAATGATAATAGTTGTTCTGATTGGGATTGGGATGATGAACTTGGGGTATGGCAGTGTGATGATAGTAGTTCAGGTTATCGTGGGCATTACTTCTATGGTGGGCGATACTATCAAAATAAATCCACTTTTAAAAATTCATCGGCGTTTAAATCGTATCAATCGTCTGCTGAATTTAAAGGTGGAATTGGAAGCGGTTCAAAGGGAGGATTTGGGGGCTAAAATATGTCGCAATACATAAGGGATAGAAAAGAATTTTATTTAAAATATCCGAATTTTTGGTCGGATTTATATGAATGTGAGTATAGTTTGTTTCATGTTTTTTCTATAACAAATCAGACTTTGGAACAATTACACTTAGCGACTGAACGAATGGGTAAAATATTTTTTAAGACTGCTAGACTTTTGCGAAATTTAAGTGACGAACAGCTTCTTGAGCTTGGTTTTCCTCCTGCGAGCTTATCATTCATTAGAATGAAAGGGCTTTATCCTGAATCTGTAATTTCGCGATTTGATTTTGCCGTAACAGAGGATAACCAAATCAAAATGCTTGAGTTTAATAGTGATACACCAACTTTTATTATGGAATGCTTTCAAATGAATGGGAAAGTATGTGGAAATCTAGGCTATGATGATCCAAACTCAGATCAAGAACGATTGCTATCTTCTGGTGTAACGAAAGCAGTAATGGAAGCGACAAAGGGATTAGATAATCCAAATGTTGTTTTTACAGCACATCATGAACATATCGAGGATTGGAATACCACTATGTATTTAAGTCAGCTATGCCATGTTGAAAATAAAGTAGTGCCAATGTCAGAACTTAGAATTACAAAAGATGCTCTAGTCGATAAAGATGGGGCGAAGATTGATGTTTTATATCGCCAAACATATCCGATAGAAGATTTAATTGAGGATCAAGATCCTGAAACAGGAGATTTGGTAGGTGTGGAACTGCTGCAACTTGTAAAAGCCGGAAAGCTTTTTATAATAAATCCTTTGTCAGCATTTTTACTTCAGCCAAAATCAATTCAGTGTCTTATTTGGGGGTTAGCAGAAGAAGAGGTCTTTTATACAAACGAGGAACAACAGTGGATTAAAGAATATATGTTACCTACATATTTAGAACCAGATTTATTTTTAGGAAAAGGTTCTTTCGTTCAAAAACCTTCATTTGGGAGAGAAGGAGATACAATTACGATTCGCGATAAAGACGAAAATATTATGCTTCAAAATGCACACCAAACATATAAAGCGTCACTACCGATATTTCAAAAGTATATCGAACTGCCAGTCGTATCCTTGGAAACAGAAAAAGGGATCGAGAAACTGTCATATGTGTTTGGTTCGTTTTTAATTGCTGGAAAAGCGAGTAGTATCGGTATTCGCGCGGGAGAAAAGATTACAGGAAATGAATCGTACTATTTACCGGTAGGTATAAAAAGGAGGGGAAAAAATGATTAATTTTTTATTATATTTAGCAGTAACACTCGGCCTTTTATGTATTGGTCTGTTCTTGATGGAAGTGACAACGAAAGTTAAGGAATTTAAGTTAATGGCTCAAGGTAATAAGGCGGTAAGCTATGTGCTTGGAGGGCGATTACTTGGGTTAGCTATCGTTTTATATTCGACAGCAGCTAATTCAATTTCACTTCTTGATATGATTTCGTGGGGAGCAGTTGGGATTTTGGCTCAAATTATCGTCTTTTATTTAGCTGAGTGGCTTACACCACGCTTTAATATAAACAAAAGTCTCGAAGAAGATAATCAAGCAGTCGGTCTTTTTCTTATGTTTTTATCGCTTTCAATTGGGATTGTAATTGCTGGTTGTATAACTTATTAAAAACTTTACGTTTAAACGTAAAGTTTTTTATTTTATTCCGTAAAAGCCCGATTGGTGAGGGCTAATAATCAGTGGGGGATGAACAAAACCCCCACTGATTAAAGTTTCACTTTATATACGTTAGTTTGCCATACCATTTGAAAAAATTGTAGGCTACGGTTGACATCTATTTTAAATAAGAGTAACATTTTCAATGTAATGAAAATAAGTCTCTGTTAGGTGAGGCTCCTGTATAGAGAAATGCTACTGCCCAAAAATGTCGAGAGACGCCAATGGGTCAACAGGAATGATCGAATTAAGGTTTTTCTTAACGTAGCTGGTAATGTACCTATGCTATACAGTGCTAAAACTCGGTGAGGGAGAGGTCCGTAGATTTCTAATTATATTAGAAATCGTTTATTTGTGTATGTAATGGCCGCTACTCTCTTAAGGGTAGGGGTCTTTTTTGTTACCAAGCTATGAGTAATTTCATATTATAAACTATAAAATTAAACGAGGAGGTGAGGAGCATGTCAAATTCTGACTCGGTTCCGTTACCCATATACTTCAAATCAAAAATATATGATGTAGGCAGGAAACGATTTGTTCCTCCCTCTATATTTATCACAATATAGCGTTTATAAAGCGCGAGACACTTTCACAGTAAAGTGGATAAATTGAGAAACAAAGCGTTTCTTCCTATGTTGTAAAGGAGGAGACGATAATATGTTATATGCAAACAAAACTGTGGGTAACACGTCATATAAACTAAGTAAAAAATCAATAAAAGAACAAACAATGCTCCAAAAAAATAAAGATTTATTAATTGAAATTGCAACAAGAGATGTAAAATCTGTATTTGCATATTTTAAAACAACAAGAGACGGACTATCAATGAAAGAGGCACAAAAACGTATTCAAGTATATGGCCGAAATGAACTAACTTCAAAAAGAGCACTTCTTGCAGAAGTAATGATGAAGCTAGGTGGCATGATTCCAGGTTTTTCAAAACAACGTGTGTGTGATGAATTACAACGTGAAACGATTACTGTATCTAGAGTAGAATGTTCTAGTAGTACAGGGCTAAATAGTGAACTGAAAATGATGGAGATACCTGTGCAAGAACTTGTACCTGGAGATATGATTTTTCTTTCGGCTGGAGATGCTGTGCCAGCTGATGTACGTATTATTTATGCAGATGATTTATTAGTGAATGAGTCTGTGTTAACGGGAAACGAAGCGAATATAGAGAAGTTTGAGAGCTGCTATCACCTTGAACGTAAACGGTTTATTCCATTAAAACGGATGAAAGATTATAATCCACTTGAGCTTGAAAATGTATGTTTTAAAGGTTCGCATATTGTTAGTGGAAATGCAAAAGCTATCGTTGTTTCTACTGGAAAAAATACGTATTCAGGCATCTTGCATACTTGTTGTAGTAGAACGTCTTAATGTGTTAATGATGCTAAATATACAAAAACAATGTATAATAGACAAAGTTGAGCAAAAACGTAGAATGGTAATCTATTTATATAACCTTACGTGATAACGTAAGGTTATTATTTTTTTAATAGGAGAGGAATTATGAAAAAAGTATTATTAGTTGATGGTATGGCACTATTATTTCGTGCTTTTTACGCAACAAGTGTCTACGGACAATTTATGAAACGACAAGATGGAACCCCTACGAACGGGATTCATGGTTATATGAAACACTTATTAACAGCTACGCAAGCGATCGAACCAACACATATCGTTACATGCTGGGATATGGGAAGTACGACATTTAGAACAGAATCGTTCTCGAATTATAAAGCAAATCGTGCAGCGCCACCAGAAGAATTAATTCCTCAATTTGATTTAGTGCAAGAAATGACTGCAAAATTATCCATTCCAGTTATCGGTATGAAAGGCTACGAAGCCGATGATTGTATCGGTACGCTTGCAAAACAATATTGCAATGAAGCTGAAGTTTATATTTTAACAGGTGATACGGATTTACTTCAACTTGTTGATAAGAGCGTTACAGTCATGCTTCTGCGTAAAGGAATTGGAAATTACGAATATTACACACCGGAGAAAATCATGGAAGAAAAAGGTGTAGAGCCGTGGCAAATCGTCCATGCAAAAGCTTTCATGGGAGATACAAGTGATAATTATCCAGGGGTAAAAGGTATCGGTGAAAAAACAGCGTATAAGCTTATTCAAGAGCACGGAACAGTATCCGCTGTACTAGAAAATGTAGAATCATTAACAAAAGCGCAGCGTACGAAGATTGAAAGTGATTTAGAGAACTTAAATATTTCGTTACAATTAGCCCAAATTCACTGTGAAGTTCCAATTTCATGTTCACTAGAAGAAGGATTACACACAATGGATGAAGAAAAACTTAGATTTGTTTGTGAAGAAATGAATTGGGGAAGACCTGAAATATTAATAAATATGCTATAAATAGTTTGGGAAGAGGGATGTTGCATAAGTCGAACTTTGACTTGGTGACACCTTCTTTTTGTTTTTGTAAACAGTATGATAATAAATAAAATTATGTCGAACTCAATTTTAAATATATAAATATTTCGACAAGATATAATGATAAAAGTTGATGAAAATAATAACTTTTATCATGAAGTGAATTAATTTCAACATAGTTTTAGATAATCATTTTTTCGTGTTCACAAAGTTGTCAGAAAATAAACGAGATTTTCATATGAAGTTCAAATAGAATTCACAACGATCAATTATTATAAGAACACACAGATAATTCTTTATCTTTTATATAAACCATCCCCCAAGGAGGACAATGAAAATGAGAAAAAAAGTGAGAAAATCGTTTAAACAATTATTAATTGAAAATAAACAATCACTATTAAATAATAAAGAAAATATGAAAGAAATTGAAGAGAGAATTGAGAAACGACATGTAGCATATAGTGGTGCCAGTAATTAAATAAAATAAAAAAGATAGCCTATGTAGGCTATCTTTTTTATTTTATATTGAAAAAACGCTATTCAGCTCTTTAATTTTGTAAATATGCAAGATATTTTTATAGCGTTTTTCTATCAATATTACTCATTTTTCGAGGTTGAAATTGGTATATACCAATTTTTGAGATTTTCTATTCAAAATATTACAAAAAATGTTACAATACACTCAAATTTATACTATAAAATCATTTTAATATGAAAAATTGGAATGAAAAGAAAGGAGAGGAATATGAATAAAGATGTCGCTTTGAAATGATTATTATCATTTCATTAGGAGTTGATGTAAAAAGATGAAAAGATACGAAGAATTGGACTCTATAAGAGGGATTTCTTCATTAGTAGTAATGATTGGTCATCATTTAATGATTTTTTCAGCATTTCAAAATTACAGTTATGAAGATAATAAACCATTTGTTGTGTATCTATTAAAAGAAACGCCTGCTCGTCTAATTTTTAGTAGTGGTAACGAATCAGTTATTATCTTTTTTGTTTTGAGCGGATTTGTTTTGTATGAATCTATTCAAAAAAACTATAGTAGCTATGGGTCATACCTTTTAAAACGTATATGCAGAATATATATTCCTTATATTGTGGCAATAATTATAGCTATTGTATGCCAGATTACAATTAGTGAATATGGTATTTCTTATTTAAGTGAATGGTTTAATCGCTCATGGACGATTGAAAGTTCTTCAAGCTTAATCGCACAACATATTTTATTGGTTGGGAAATATAATACAGATGCATATAACGGTGTGATTTGGTCACTTGTCCATGAAATGCGAATATCAATAATTTTCCCGTTAATTTTGATGATTTGCTTACGAAAAACGTTAAGGTGTTCATTACTATTATTGTTTAGTTTTAGTATATGTTCTGTCGTAATATTATTTTTGTTTCGCTCGGGCTTAACATTAACAAGCTATGCATTAACATTGCATTATACGGTGCTGTTTTTACTAGGGGCACTAATTGCGAAGTATAAAAATAAATTAATAGTTTTTTATAGTAATTGTACTAAAAACACGAAAATTGCATGGTTTTTATTTGCGATTTTACTTTTTATGTACGAAGGACTTATTGGAGAAATGAAAGTGCTCAATAATTTTATATTTCGAGACTACGTAGTGGCGATAAGTGCATGTTTATTTGTCATATTAAGTTTGTCAATATCAACTTTGTCGTCCTTGCTACATAATAAATATTTGTTATATTTGGGGAAGATTTCTTACAGTCTTTATTTATACCATATTATATCGTTGTTTTCCCTTATATACATGCTCCATGAAATATTACCGTTGCCTATTATTTTAATTTTTTCATTTGTTTTTTCGTTTATACTTGCAATGCTTTCGTATGTATATGTAGAAAAATTTGCATTCGGAGTCGGAAAGTATGTAACAAAACAAGTGGATAGAAGAGAGAAAGGGTTATCTGTAAAGAGTGAATTGCAGGATGTTATTCAGAAAAGGGCGGTGAAATAATTGAAGCAAGAAATGAGTATAAAAGATTTTCAACAATTACTGAAAAGAAGATTCGTAACGATTATTTTAACGATGTGTTGTTTAACCGCTTCTTTAGTTCTTATCTCTATGTATGTTTTAAAGCCGTCATATCAATATTCAACGCAAATTCTTGTTGGGAATTTAGATGAGTTTAATAAGGAAAATTCAACAAATAAAACACAAGAAAATAAGCAACTAGTAACATCGTATGTTGATATTTTAAAAAGCCCATTAATTATTTCAACAGTCAAAAAAACTTTGAAATTAGAGCAATCAAGTTATGAATTAGCACAAAAAATCTCGGTTGTGAATACGGACAACTCACAAATTGTAACTGTTACAGTAAAAGATTCCAATCCGAAAATCGTGAAAGACATTGTAAAGACATTGGCAGAGCAATCACAAAAAAGCTTTCAACAGTACACAAATGTACAAGGGGTGAAAGTATTAACTGATCCTGAGTTACAGGAACAGGCTGAAAAATTGTTTCCGAAATTTCAACTGATCATTCCTATTTCTTTAATTGTTAGTTTTTTTGTTGGGATAGGTTTAGCTGTATTTCAAGATTATTTTGATGAACGTATATACACGGAACAAGATTTAGAGAAAATAACAACAGTCTCTGTTATTGGTCACATAAATATGGAACCAAATAGAAAAAAGAAACCTACAGAGGTTGATAAAAAATCATCTATATATCGAGGTGAACATGTCGATGTTTAGGACAAAGAAGCAGCTTCCATTCAATTTGCATGATGATCTGATGAAAGAGCAGTTTTATACGGTGTATCACGAGCTGAAAAAATCCGGAAAACAACTGTTCACAGTTAGTTCAACGAAGGACAGAGGTGTTGTTGCCTCGCTTATAGTAAATATGGGTCTAGTGTTTGCGGAAATGAAAAAAAAGGTGTTACTTATTGATGTGAATTTTTCTGACCCTAAACTACATGTATTATTACAAAGTGATCACATGATAACAGTAAACGATATAATAAGCTCTTCCTCCTGCAATTATGAATCTTTTTCTAGTAATTTGTCTAATTACTTATATTGTATTCCTGCAAAAAAAACAGTACATACAGGGACGCCTTTAGTTGCTATGGATGAATTTGATAATGCGATTGCTAAGTGGAAAGAAGATTTTGATTACATTTTCGTTTATTCTTCTGAAGTATTTGAACTTCCTGCTACGCACATTATTGCAGGGAAATGCGATGGAGTGGTTTTAGCAGTTAAAAAGCAAAAAGATTCATTACGTACAGTGCAAAAAGTAATAGCGGATATAAATAGGAAAGAATGTGAATTAATAGGTATAATTTTATATTCTTGAATGTGGGGGTAACGATCCATGATTCGTGAAACAAATCAAGCCAAGTTGTATACGATTCCGGCTCAAGAAAAGCCTAGCATATTGAATCGAAGTGTAAAACGCTTGTTTGATATTATATTTTCAATCATATTGTTACTATTAACAATACCAATTATGTTGTTCTTTTGTATTATGATTACCTTAGAAACATCAGGGGCTCCAATATACTTTCAAGAACGTTTAGGTATAAACGGGAAGAAGTTTAATGTATTTAAATTAAGGTCGATGGTAAAGGATGCTGAAATGAACGGACCACAATGGGCAAAAGAACATGATCAAAGAATTACAAAAGTTGGATTGTTTATAAGAAAAACGAGAATTGATGAATTACCACAGCTCTTAAACATTTTAAGAGGAGATATGTCTTTTGTAGGCCCTAGACCAGAGAGAGAGTTTTTTTATAATGAGTTTGATGCGTATATTCCAGAATTTAAGGAACGTTTAATAGTAAAACCAGGATTAACAGGATGGGCACAAATAAATGGAGGGTATAATCTTGATCCAAAGGAAAAGTTGAGGCTGGACATGGAGTATATTGAAATGAAAACATTTCGGATGGACATCCGTATTTTATGTAAAACCGTTTTAATTGTATTGAACGGTAATGGTGCAAGATAAATATATATGTAAACAAACAACATATGTAAGTAGGTTACTTGCAAAGGAGAACTTGTATGGGTAGATCTATTCTAAGCAATATTATCCATCTATTTTATAGTACGATTTTAGCTAACCTTCTTCAGGCCGTCAGTTTAATTGTTTTAGCAAACTTTTTTAACGCACAACATTATGGGATGTTTAGTGTTGCCATAGCAGTGACGTTTGTTATGTTATTTTTTACAGACTTAGGACTTAGTAATACGTTTCTTCGAGAAGGGGCAAAGGATGGAGCAGATTTAGAGAAGATTTTATCATCGTATATAAAAATAAGGATGATTCTACTTATTTTTATTTCTATCATCGGTTATATTGCTATTCATTATATGTATGCGGATAAAAATTTAATTTATATGATGATAAACGTAATGTTTTTCATGTTAATAGGATTAACTTGGCAAAACATAGGGATTGCCTATTTTCAACTGACGGAACGTATGAAGTATATAGCGCTCATAAAAGTTGTATCAGCATCAGTTGTCATTATAATTACATGTTTTTGTATTTTCGGAGAGTTACCGGTGTATGTAACAGCTCGCTTATATGCTTTTGGGTATATGATTGGTGGTTTATTCAGTATATATATCATGAGAAGAAAGACGAAAATGAATATGAAAGTCGTAATTCATAAAGCGTTATTTTGGCAATTAACTCCCTTTATTATTAGCGGTTTTTTAATAATGAGTACGCCACAATTAGCGCCTATCTTGCTTAACTATACATTGCCATTAAGTATGGTAGGTGTTTTTGCAGTGGCGTACCGGATGCCGGCAGCTTTATATCAAGTACCAGGGGTAATTGCAGGTGCATTTTTTCCGGTGCTCTTTAAGCATTATAACCAGAATAATATAGAAGAGCATACGAAATTAAATTTACTTCAAATTAAATCAATGGCGATTGTAGGAATATGTATGACGATCGGTTTATATCATTTAGCACCATACTTTATTTCTATATTTTTTCATGAAGAATGGAGGAATGCAGTAGAACCACTCCAAATATTATCATTTCTTATTGTGCTACAAAGTTTAAATATTGCCATTGCTGACGGTTTAACGACGAGTGGTTGTCAAAATAAGAGGACTGTTGTGCAGTGTGTAGCATTGGTGATAGGTGGGGTTATGCTGTATAGCTTTAGTAGTCTTGGTGGAGTGAGAGGAGCGGCATACGCTATGGTTTTATTTGAAATAGTCGCTTTAGTGGGATATATAGCGGTAAGTGTAGTGAAGAAAAAAATTGTATTCCAAATTGTAATACCGTATACAATTTATTTTGGTGTAACCTTTATTGGAGTGCAATATATATTGCATACATATCATTTAATTGCGCTTGTTCTTAATATACTAATTGTAGTAGCTGCCATATTCCTATATGATTATGAGCTAAAAAAACTTCTTCTTTCTTTTATAAGAAAAATACGCAAAAAGGATTATATTACGAAACAGGGGATATAGCCTATGGAAAATAATATGAAAGTATCAATGGGATGGATTATTCTTCTAATATTATTTGTCATGTTAAGTAAATACAATTTATATATTGGATTTTCATTGAAGATATATATGATTTTTTTAGTCATATATTTTTGTTTAACAATTAAAGACTTTCATATTCAAAAGTTATATTTTCATGAAGTTATATTTTTACTGTTTTATTTCATTTATTGTTTAAGCGGAATTCTTTCTATGTATTTAAATGCTAGTATTCGTATGATTTTTGGCGTGCTACTTGTTTTAGGATGCTATTTTATAATGAGAAATTTATTGGGGAATACTGAAATAGTGGTACTTGAATCATCTATTGCTTATGTAGGAATAGTATTTAATGTTGTAAGTCTACTACTCTATATAATCGGTTTACAATACTTTAGTTTATACGGTGGAGAAGAGAGAGAAATTTTTGCTGGATTATTAGTTGATAGAGGATATCCACGGTTAATTGGATTGCTAGATGATCCTAACATTTTTATTTTCTATAATACAATATTTTTTATGTACTATATGACGAATTTGCAAAATATCACTAACATCTTAGGGTTAATTTTATGTGTTACGACGAGTCTATTAACCTTTTCAAGAGGGGGAATATTAGCGCTTGTGCTTGTCATTTTTGTATATATATGTATGTCTAGTTTCGCTAAAAAAATAAAAATAATTATGAGTTTAGTATTGTTTAGTGTAGTTATTTTTAGTTTATCGAATAGTGTAATGGGGGGCCAATTAGATGACATATTAAATAAACGAATTTCTGATTTTTCCCATGATAATGGAAGTGGTAGATTTACATTATGGGAAGCTGCTTTTAAATATTATTTATCCAATCCATATATCGGAATTGGTGCGTTTAACTTCTCGAATTATTATGAGTATCAATTTAATGAAAAATTATATGTACACAATACATTTTTAGAAATTTTGTCTGAGTCGGGTACAATTGGTTTTCTTCTATATAGTGCGTTTTTATTCATATTAATGTTTAAGTTAGCGCAGCATACTTTGTTTCGTGAAAAACCATACCTTCTATTGACTATGATTGCATTTTTATTTCAGATGATGTCATTGTCACTCATTATTAACGAAGCGTTCTTTTTATTTTTAGCAGTTGTTGTGAAGTATATTTCAATATATGAAGGAAGGGGAAAGATAGATGGTAAAATGTCTATCAGCACATAATAAGGCGCCTCATGTTTCTGTAATAACACCTTCTTATAATAGTAGACGATTTATAGGTGAGACAATTTTATCTGTACAGAATCAATCGTATGAAAACTGGGAAATGATTATCGTTGATGACTGTTCAACCGACCAATCTGCCGCAAAAATTAAAGAGATAATAGAAGGAGACTCACGTATTAGGTTATTATCATTAAAAGAAAATGTTGGTGCTGCTAAAGCTCGGAATTTAGCGATTCGAGAGGCGAGAGGAAGGTACATTGCCTTTTTAGATAGCGATGATATATGGTTGCCGCATAAATTGAAGACACAATTGTTATTTATGGAAGAAATGAATATTGCTTTTTCATATGCGTCGTATAGTTTAATTGATGAAAATGGTAATGAATTAAATCGCGAAGTGAGTGTACCAAAATCTGTTGACTATCATTATTTAGTAGGAAATACAATTATCGGGTGTTTAACGGTGATGATTGATCGTGAAAAAATTCCGTATGTCGAAATGCCTAGTGTACAGCCGGAAGATACAGCGTTATGGCTGAACTTATTACATGAAGGGCATGAAGCAAAAGGGATACAGCAAGTATTAGCGAAGTATCGAATTGTAGCAAATTCTGTTTCGAGAAATAAAGTTAGAGCAGCTTTTCGGTATTGGAAATTATTAAGGGACCAAAAAAGTCTTAATGCAGTGCAAAGCTTTTACTATTTTAGTAAGTATGCTTATCATGCTTATAAAAAAAATAAAATCAATGTAGTTGGGAAGACGCAATTATGAATATACTGTTGATGACTGATAAATTGATAACTGGCGGAGCCGAAAATTATTTCTGTAAATTAGAAAATAATTTGCATTATGAGGATTTTAAGATTTATACAGCTGCAGGTGATGGAGAACTATATGAATCCCTTACTAGAAAAGAAAATTTTATCTTACTTAGTCGATGGAATCATTTGAGAAATATTTATTATTTACGAAACGAAATTTGTAAACGAAAGATAGAACTTATTCATGCAAATAGTTTGCGAATGGTATTATATGCTCTTCTACTTCAAAAGTTTATTAAAAAAAAGATGAAAATTGTTTATACGAAACACAATGTAACGATATTAGAAAAGAAAATGCCAACGCTTTTTCGGTATTTCATGAATAAATATGTGAACAATATTATTACAGTAAGTGAGTTTGAGAAGAATAATTTAATTTCAATTCATGTAGCAGAAGAAAAAATAAATACAATTTATAACGGTGTTGATATTGAAAAGTTTTTATTCCAGCAGAAAAAGAAAGAATCTACATATAAAATAGGGATATTAGCTAGATTATCCAAAGAGAAAAACCATCAACTATTTGTCAAAATTGCAAATGTGTTGAAAAAGAGAAATGATTTTATGTTTTATATTGCTGGTGATGGACCAGAGAAAGAATCGATTATGAAAGAAATAGAAAAATATGGATTGCAGCAAAGGGTGAAGATGCTAGGGAATATTTCAGAGCCGCATGAGTTTATAGGGAATATGGACGCCTTACTTTTATTATCTTTTCGTGAAGTGTTTCCAATGGTAGTAATTGAAGCGATGGCTACAGGGACACCAATTGTTTCAATAGATGTTGGTGGAATACATGAAGCGGTAATAGATGGAGAGTCAGGTGTTTTGATATCTGAATATTGCGAATCGGAATTCGCAAGTGCGCTTGAGGAACTACAAGGGAATGAAGAAAAGGTAACTGCTATTAGATTGAAAGCACGAGAGAAAGCAATGAGATATTTCTCGTTAACTAAAATGATAGAGGAAACGAAAAATATATATGAATTAAACAAATGACCGAGTAGGTCGTTTGTTTTTTTTATTATAGAAACTTTTAAGAGACAACTCACATATTATATGAAAAAGGTAATATGAGGAGTGAATTTATTTTGTCAGAATATATTTCATCCCAAGAAGATTGTGCGCCAGAAAGTAGCGTTCATATTGATTGTTTTGGCGCAGTTCCAAACTCGGGAAATGATAGCTCATTAGCAATTCAGCAAGCTATTGATTATTGTGTAGCGAATCGAATTTCGACGGTTAGAACTACAGGGATAAATACGTACAAAATTGTAAAGCCGATTGTTATTAAATCAAACGTAAGATTAGAGTTGGATCCTACCGTAACACTGCAAATTGATGGGGATTTTAATGCATTTGAGCTACAAAGTAACGCTTCGATAGTTGGTGGTACTCTTCAAGTTATAAATCCATTGTTTCAATCTGCTGTTATTTATGTTTCTGGTTCACAACAAATCGAAGTACCTAATCAATCTGTTATATCAAATATAAATATAATAAATACAACTCCATCGTATAAAGGAAAAGCAATACATTTTTATTGTCAAAAGGCATGGGATTTTATTAGTTTCTTTCAAGTTAAATTTATTCAAATTAAAAACTTTCAAACTGCAATACATTTGAAGACAGAATATATAAATGATATCAATACACCTTGCTGGATTAACGCCAATGTATTTCAATCTATATTTATTGATGGATGTGTGTATGGGATTGAAGTAGATGGAAATAGTGATTTGCCAAATGAAAGTTCAGGAAATACGTTTCATGATATTCAAGTGCAATGTAGACAACAAACGGAAAAAGTAATTCGTTGTTCAGGTGCGTATAATACATTTGATTGTATGATCTGGGATACGTACCGGATGAGTAGTGAACAAATTGTTATTGAATTTTCTTCCAATTCTCATCGTAACTACCTTTTTTCAAATCTGCTTTCGACAACTATTGTAGATAAAGGGCAATACAATGTTTGTAAGTCTACTTATGAAGAATCCCTACGAATTCAGTTACCTTTGACGTTAAATAGACCTCATTTAATAGGAAATCAAGATGATATTTTAGTAAATGCTCAGCAGAAATATAACGTTAAGCAAGTAAGTGGAAAAGTGCCGTACGGGGGAAATCTCACAAATTGCTTTAATTTAATAGATGAACAAAGTGTAAACTATATTGACGTTCCAGATAGTAATCCAGTTGTAATTGAAATGGATTTTACGAAAAAACCAATACAAATGTTAAATTGTTTTGGAATGTATTTTGGATGGGGAGAGAGCCCAAAGAAAATTAAAATTGAATATGCATTAAGTGCAACTGGAAGTTGGGTTATCGCGTTGGATGTTCCATTAAATGTTGGCGATACAATTATATCGAATATGAAGGCCAGTCAGTTATATAAAGTTAGAATTACATTAAGTGGTTATTCTCAAGATCATAAACGTTTTCGAATTAATCGTATCTTTGCAAGATCTTCTATGGAAAATGGGAGTGCTTGGTTAGCGACGACTGGCGGAAGAATGTTTGGAGATATTGAAATAGAGGCAAGTAAAGGTATAATCATGAAGACTGCTAGTGGAGTGAAATGGAAAGTTACTATTAATGAAGCTGGCCAACTTATTACGACTAAAATAACTTGAGATGGTGTTTAATCGTATATCCTTGGACGAGTTACAACGTAGTGGGATATAGGTAATGAAAAAGAGATTGTAATTTGGTTTCAACCAAACTACAATCTCTTTTTTGTTTCAATTACTTCCACCAAATCCAAGTCCAAAGGTAATTTCGTACATTTCGAGGAGTAATGCGAATGAAGCGTTCACCGTCAAAGAAGCAATTTAAATTTGGAAGTGCTTCATCTGGATTTTCTGGAACAAAGGTGACGATGTTTTCGTTACTTGTAACGGTTACTGTAATTGGTGGGTCGGTAGGCGAGACTTGAAGTTGTAACGAAATATTGGCCGTATTTTTAAAGGGATTATTAACAGGGGGGCTTATCACTTGTACTGTGAATAACACGATAATTGTTTCGTTTGGTTCCAAATTAGTAGCGACTAGGAAACCGATATTCGGATTCGCTAGTGGAGAGCGTTCACCGTTAATAAAGACAGTGCCATTTATAAATTGTAAACCTGCTGGAATAGTATCTTGTAACGAAATATTTGAGAGTGAAATTTCAGAAGTATTTGTAATGCGTACCGTGTAATCAAAATATTGATTTAAATAAGCTGAGCTGACGGAAGCATTTTTCGTGACTGTTGCAGTTATAAATTGAACTGGTATACGAACGATATTTGAATTAACAATGAAAGTAATAATTGGATCCTGTGGTGTCAACTGAAAAGCAGCGGTAACTGTTGCAGAATTTATAATTGTACTGTTTGAAGGAATAGAAGTTGCGAGAACTTGAAATGTTATAGTTGCTACTGAATCTGCAGGTAAAGAGCCGATATTAATACCAGTGTCTGGACGAACATTTGTAACGGGAGTACCGTTAATTGTTACGCTGTTTTCTATAAATGTTGTACCAGCTGGAATGCTGTCTATAACAGAAGTACTGATTGTCGGAATTGGGGAGTGATTAAATACCGCTAATGTGAATGTAATGATATCTCCTATAACGACAATAGATTTGTCAGCTGTTTTTTCAATGTCAACCATCGGATCAACGACTGTCGTTGTAACGGTATTTGTTTGCTTTGTAATCGTAATAGGAGGTTGGATTGGACCGACAATAGGCGTATAGGAAATAGTAGCATCGTTATTGATTGTAGATTGAAGAGTAGAAGAAGAAATTGTCACTTGGAATGTAATAATAACAGATTCATTTGGAGCAAGATTTCCTAACGTAATACCATTTTCCGGATTCGCATTAGGTTGATTGATTCCGTTAATCGTAACACTACCAATAACAAATGTCGTATCTGCTGGTGCTGTGTCTACTAAAAGAAGGTCTTCGATAATGATATTACCATTATTAGTAATCGTGATGGTATACGTTAAAGTTTGACCGGGTAAGGCACTTGTGAAATCAACAGCTTTTATCGCAATGACATTATCATTTTGGACAGTAGTTGTGACGGTGTTTGTTGTAGTCGTATTTGTAACAGGTACGTTATTTGGGTTGACTATATAGTTAAAAGTAGTAATTGCGTTGTTGTTTAGTTCATTTGGTGTTGGAATAGAAGTCACAGTTACTTGGAATGAAACGATAGCATCTTCACCAATAGTTATAGTACCAATTGGTATGCCGCTTACTGGATTCACTCCTGAAAGAGTTTCTCCGTTTACAATGACGCTATTTTCTATAAACGTAGTACCTTGAGGAATAATATCTTGAATGATTACATCATTTACTGCAACATTACCGGTTTGATTTAGTGTAATCGTATACGTTAACGTATCACCAACCGTTGCAAATGCAAGGTCAACAGCTTTATTACTATTCAAATTTGCGTGATTAATTTCTGTTGCGGCAGCTGATGAAATAATAGTTTCGGTAATAGGTGGTCGATCTGGTAACGTGTATTCATATTCAATTGTACTCGTGTTAGAGATTGGATTTGTTTGTGGAATCGAAGTAACCCTTACTTGGAATAGAATAGTTGCTGTCGTATTAGGTGGAATGGTATCAATTTGTATACCGTTAAGAGGATTGTCATTTGGCCGAGCGTTGCCGTTCACGATAACACTATTCTCTATAAAGCTCGTATTTGCTGGGATAATATCTGTAACAATAATGTTTTCGACTTGTATATTTCCGTTATTTATGATGGAAATTGTATAAGGGATGATAGTTTGTAAGTCAGCATATTGGATAGGTGTTGTTTTTGTCGCAATTACATTAGCGGAAATAACTTCAGTGAAGGTAATATTGCTAGTCGATATTTGTTCTTCCACGTTAATTGTATAACGAGAAGTTGATTGATTTTGAACATGACCGCTAGCAGGAAGAGCTACGACGGTAACAGAAAATGTGACTGGGATAGAAATGTTAGGAGCAATCGTTCCTACAAGTATACCTACACTTGGATTGGCGTTAAGCTGAGGAATGTTATTTACTAAAACGCTACCGTCAATAAAGGTTGTTCCATCAGGTATATTGTCTGTAAATACAACAGCAGTGGCATCCGTATTCCCTGTATTCGTTAAAGTTGTTGTATAAGTTAAAATGTCACCAATCGTTACAGAGGTTAAATCAACGGTTTTAAGTGAAACGATATCAGCATCATTAATTTGAACGAAAGTAGTATTGGAAGTAGTAGATTTTTGAATTGGTGCAAAGTCAGGATTGAAAATAAAGTCGTAGACAATGTTTGCAGTATTAGGTTTTGGATTTACAGTAGGTAAATTCGTAACGGAAACTTGGAATGTTATTGTAGTCATTTGACCTGCTGCGACATTAGGAATGGAAAAGCCGATATTCGGATCTGCTGCAGGAAGTACAGTATTATTAACTATTACACTTCCTGGAATAAATACTGTTCCATCTGCTATAGTATCTGTAAAAAAGATGGAGTTAGTTGTAGCCGATCCATTATTTTGAATGAATACTGTATATTCAATGGTTTCATCAATAGTAGCTAATACAGTATTAGCAGATTTTGTAGTAATAAGAATAGCATCAATAAATTGTATGTTTGTAGCATTGGAAGAGGTCGTTTCTGAAATTGGTGGTGTGCTTGGGTCTCGTCGATACTCATAGTGAATGACGGCGATATTATTAATGTTATTTTGTGGCGGTATAGAAACTACGCTTACTTGGAACGTAACAATAATCGTATTATTTGGAAGAATTATATCAAGATTGATACCGGTAATTGGATTTTCGTTAGGTCTTGGTACGCCATCTACAAGAATGCTATTTGGAACGAATGTGGTGCCAGAAGCAATTGCGTCAAGTAGGAGAGTATTTGTAATAGGTATTGTACCGGCGTTTGTAACTGCGACTGTATATGTGATGATTTGACCGATACGTGTAATGGATCTGTTAGCGGATTTAATTGCACTAACATTTGCCGTTCGCACTTCAGTATTTACTGCATTTGATAACGATCTACGCTGAATAATTGGAGAACTAGGGTCAATTTGGTATTCGTACGAAGTGTCTGAAATATTAATGACTGTATTGCCCTCTAATATATTTGTAAGTTGTACTTGGAATGAAATAGTGACTGTTTCATTTGGTTGTATCGTGCCGAGAGTTACTCCGTTTTCAGGATTCACGCCAGGCTGAATTACATTATTTATTGCTAAGCTATCTTCAATGAATATAGTACCTTCTGGAATATTATCAATGAACACGATATTGTTAGCCGGAACGGTTCCTATATTTTGAAGTGTATTTGTGTAGGTAATCATTTGCCCGATTGATACGAAATTTACATCCGCACTTTTAACAGAAATAATATTTGCATTTTGAAGTGATGTTGTAACAATGTTAGAATTTGCAGAGCGATTTACTGGTGGGGCTGTAGGAATACTTACATATTGGTAAGTTGCTGAAGATTGATTTACAATTTCAGTTTCATTCGGTGGATTATTTGTTTGCACTTGAAATAGTATCGTTTTGGAACTGTTTGCTGGAATTGTTCCAATCGGTATTCCGTTTTCAGGATTTACACCTGGCTGAAGGACACCATTAATTGTGACACTATCGGGAACGAATGTAGTCCCAGCAGGGATAGAATCTGTGAAATTAATATTTATTGCGTCAACATTACCGATATTTTTCACTTCAGAAATATAAAGTATAGTTCCACCGATATCTACAGTTGTTGGATTGGATGTTTTTGTAATTGCCAATTGTGCTTGCACGAAATTTGTAATAACGATATTACTAGTAGATATTTCAGTAATAGGCGGTTGCCCTGGGTCTGGTTGGATTGTATATGTTGTATTGGATTGATTTGTAATCGATTCTTGGGAGAATGAATCGTTAATAAGAATTTGGAACGAAATAAGGTGAGTAGCGTTTGCTGCTAAAGTAGGTAAAGTAACACCTACATTTGGATTGGCATCAAGTATAGTTGTTCCGTTAAGTGTAAAACTATTTTCTACGAATGTAGTATCTTGGGGGATCGTATCTGAAAATATGAGATTCGTAGCTGGAATATTTCCGGTATTTTCTAGTGTTATTGTGTAAGTCAAAATATCACCTGTTGTTGCTTGCTGTGCATTGACTGCTTTTAAAGAAAGGATAGTCGCATTCGAAATTTGTGTGAAAGCAGGATTAGACGTAATTGTTCGAGAGATGATAGGAGCAGTTGGATCGGCGATAAAAGTATAGTCAATACGGGCTGTATTAGAAATTGGGTTTACGCTTGGAATAGATTGAACGATAACCTGGAATGTTACAGTGACGATTTCTGACGGTGTGATGGAGTTTAATGGTATTCCTACGTTAGGATCAGCATCTGGAACGGAAACGCTATTAATAGTTACGCTATTCGGAATAAAGGCAGTTCCTTCGGGGACCAAATCTGTTAAAGTAACTGTATTTGCAGTAGTATTTCCGTTATTTTGAACGACTACTGTGTAAGTGATTGTACCGTCAGTAGATTGTACGAGAGAATCTGTACTTTTAATTACGGATAACGATGCATCAACAACAGCTGTATTAACCGTATTAGACGAGGATGTTGCTGTAACAGGAGGTTGACTTGGATCGACAATATACGTGTAACTTGTAAGTGCTTGATTTATAATTGCTCCTTGTGGTGGAATAGAACTTGCAAGAAATTGGAACGTAATAGTAGCGGAATCACCTGGTGCGATAATACCAACGGGAATACCGAGAGTTGGACTTGCATCTGGAAGTGAAATCCCGTTGAGCGTAACACTATTTGGAACAAATAATGCTCCTTCAGGAACTCCATTAATGAGTAATACAGAGTTTGCAGGGAAGTTTCCAGTATTCGTTAATGTTGCTGTATACGTAATTATATCCCCGATAGACACAATTGAACGATTTGCTTGTAAAACAGTTGTAACAGTCGCGTTATTAATTTGTGTTGAAGCGCTATTAGAATTTATCGTGCCTGTAACAGGAGGAGAGGCCGGATCAACGATGAATGTGTATTGAATAGATGCTACGTTTGTAATCGGATTTGAAGGTGGAGTTGATGTAACTATGACTTGGAAAGTAACGGTTAAGGAACTATCCGAGCTAATTGTTCCGATATTCACTCCGTTATTTGGATTTGCACCTGGAATGGTACTTCCATTTACAGCAAAACTATTTTCAACAAAGGTTGTTCCTGCTGGAACTGGGTCTGAGAAATTTACATTCGTAGCGTTTGTATTGCCGCTATTTTGAATCAAAACTGTATAAGTGATCGTATCTCCAATATTTGCAAAGGCTGTATTAGCAGTTTTTACAGCTGAAAGTATTGCTGTATTAATAGAAGTAACGAAGACATTCGTTTCCACATTGCCAGGTTGAGCCAGTAATGCATTGCCTACGTTATATTGGAAGTTAACAAATCCTAAGTTTTGGAGTTCAGGTGTGAACGTTGTTGGATTACTTACGATTTGTACTTGGAATATGATTGTAACAGTTTGATTTGGATTGATTGTATTTATGCCAACACCGTTAATAATCGAAGCGGATGGTAATGGAGTGCCATCAACAATAACTGATCCTGCAACAAATTGTGTCCACGATGGTAAAGGGTCTGAGAATATAGCGTTGTTAGCAGGAATATTGCCTGTGTTCGTAATAGTCGTTGTATACGTAATCGTATCACCAATCGTTGCAAAAGTTTTATCTCCTATTTTAATAGTATTTAAAATAGCACTTTCAATTTTTGTTGTAACGTTGTTAGAAATAATATTTTTTGAAACTGGGGGATTAGCTGGATTAACGATATGTTGAAAGCTAACGCTAGCTTGATTAGTAATTGGATTTATAGGCGGAATTTCATTGGCGATAATGTTAAATGCTACGATGACAGATTCGTTTGGCGCGATATCACCGATTGGAACGCCTGTAATGATATCTGCATTTGGGATGCTAGTTCCGTTCAGTGTAAAGCTATTCGGTTCAAAGGAAGTTCCGTCTGGAATAAGGTCGGTAAAAATAACATTCGTTGCACTTACATTTCCGCTATTTGTAATTGTAACGGTGTAGGTAATATCCTGCCCGATATCTACCGTAGATACATTTGAATTTTTTTGTGCAGTAAGGATAGCGCTATTAATTTGTGTTGTCGTTGTATTAGATTGATTGGAAGTTGTAATAAGTGGCTGGCTAGGATCAACGACATAATGATATGTGGTAGAAGCAGAGTTAGAAATGGGATTAAGTGTTGGAAGTGTAATAACAGTTGCTTGGAATGTAACGTTTGCCGTATTACCACCATTAATGGAACCAATATTTACACCAGTTGATAAATCGGCGTTTGGAATGGTTTGCCCATTAGCTGTGAAACTATTTGGAACGAAACTTAAATTGCTATCAAGAATATCGATAATAGTTACATCAGTTGCGGTCACATTTCCGGTATTAGGAAGGTTAAGTGTAAATGTTATTGTATTACCAACATCCGCAAAAGTAAGATCTGCTGTTTTGGTGCTAATAATAGTTGCGTTGTTTATTTGAAGGAGTGTAGTGTTGGAAGTAGCTGCACTTGAAACGGGAGGATTAACAGGATCAACAGTAAATTCATACGTCGTTGATGCTGTATTTGGTGCTGGGTTACTAGGGGGAATATTGTTTACTGTAACTTGAAAGACGATACTATATATTTCATTTGGTGGAAGTGTTGCAAGTAATACACCTGTATTTGGATCCGCGTTAGGTTGTAAAACGCCATCGATAGTTAATGTGTTAGGAACAAATGTGAGTCCACTTGGTAATGCATCTGTGAATACAATATTAGTTGCATCGGTATTGCCTACATTGGTAATAGAAGTAGTATAAAAAGCAGTTTGCCCGATATCTGCAAAGGATACACTTTCATTTTTCGTCATAGACAATATTGCTTCGTTAATTTGGGTTGAAACAGGATTACTAATTGAAGTTTCTGCATCAGGCGGTGAGACTAATTGATACGATGTTGATGAGAAATTTACAATTGGGTTTTGGGTTGGTAATGATGTTACAGTAACTTGGAACGAAACTGTTACTGTAGTCCCGGCTGTTATTGTCCCAATATTCACACCGTTCGATGGATCCGCCCCACTTTGAGGAACTCCATTAATAGAAAATGTGTTTGCAATAAATGTAGTGACACTTGGCACGGTATCTGTAAATATAACATTTTGTGCAGATGAGTTTCCATTGTTTGTTAAAACGACAGTATAAGTGAGTGTGTCTCCAATACGGCTAAAGGATTTATCGACTTGTTTTAATGAAAGAATGTTAGCTGTATTAATCGTAGTAAACACTGTGTTTGAAGTAACGTTTCTTGAAACGATCGGTGCATTTGGATCAGCGATAAATGTGTAAGAAGCAGTAGCGGAATTGGCTACAGGATTTTGGTTTGGTGTAGAAGTAGCAGTAACTTGAAATACGATAGATATTGAGTTGTTAGGAGCAATTGATCCGATTGTTATACCTGTATTAGGATCGAGTCCGATGTGTGTACTGCCATTGATTGTGACACTATTCGGAATGAAAGTTGTGCCGTCTGGAATAAGATCAGTGAAAGTAATATTCGTTGCATTTGTATTGCCATTATTCGTTAAAATGGTTGTATAGGTAATAGTATCACCTAGTGTAACAATTGTTTGATCGACCGATTTTACCATCGTTATCATAGCATCTAGTACCGGATTTGTAACGATATTCGTTGAAGTAGAAGTTGTAATAGGAGCGGCACTTGGATCAACAGTATAAGAGTATAAAATTGTATCGTTATCCATAATTGAACTTGAAGGAGGCACAGAAATAACATTTACTTGGAAAGTAACGGTTACTGTTTTACCAGGAGCGATATTTGGTATAGTTACTCCGAGCGCTGGCCGTGCACCAAATTGCGGTATACCATTGATTGTGAAAGAATTTGGTATAAATGTAGTGTTAGCTGGAATAGCGCTTGTGAATGTAATATTGGTTGCTGTTGTATTTCCTGTATTTGTAATAGTAGATGTATACGTAATCGTATCGCCAACAGAAATAATGGATTTATCAGCATTTTTTGTGGTAGTTAATATTGCGCTATTTATTGTCGTAGTAACGGTATTCGATGAAGCAGTTTGAGTTATAACTGGTTGATTTGGATCGACAATATGCTGAAATTGTACAGAACTAAAATTAGAAATTGGATTTATACTTGGAATGTTTGTAACAAGTACGTTGAGAGTAATCACGGCCGTTCCATTTGGGTTTATATTTCCAATCTGAATCCCTTTAGATGGATTTCCGATTTGCTGTGTACCAGAATCGTTTGTAAGAGTGCCAGATATGAATGTCGTCCCATCAGGTAAAGTATCCGTGAAAATTATATTTTGTGAAGTGACATTTCCAGGGTTACTTAATGTAATTGTATAAGAAATTGTATCACCAATCGTTGCGAAAGTTTTATCTACAGATTTGATTGCCACAATTTCTCCAGAATTTATTTGTGTCGAAACAGAATTAGATGTCGTATTTCGTGAAACAAGTGGTAAATTAGGTCCTGTCATAAATTTATAATCAATAGAAGCGCCGTTTACAACCGGTGAGTTTGGTCCGCCTGGTCCAATTGTGAAAATTGGATTTGGAATGCTAACTACTTGCACACGAAAGGTAACATTTATAAAATCTCCTGCAATAATATCTCCAATTGGTATCCCGTTCGCTGGATTTACTCCAGGTAATAAAACTCCGCCTACTCGAACGCTATCTTCTATAAATACTGCGTTATTTGGAATCGGATCTGTAAAAATGATATTCGTAGCAGTTGTGTTTCCTACATTTTCTAATAAAACTGTATACGTTAAAAATGAATTTCCAGGTGCTATGTCAGAAAATAGCCGATCCACACTTTTCGTTGCTTGAATAATCGCTTCGTTAATTTGAACTAAAGTTGGATTACTTGTAGCTGTTTCTGTCACCGGCGGCTGGGTAGGATCAACAAT
The DNA here is from genome assembly GCF_022663075.1 of Bacillus cereus group sp. BfR-BA-01441. Classification (NCBI taxonomy): domain Bacteria; kingdom Bacillati; phylum Bacillota; class Bacilli; order Caryophanales; family Bacillaceae; genus Bacillus; species Bacillus cereus group sp. BfR-BA-01441. The sequence goes on along the minus strand of NZ_JAKUEU010000022.1, from coordinate 27,985 downwards.
GATCGAGTATGTCGTGCTAGACTGGTTCAAAGTTGGATTTGTAACTGGTATTGAGCCAACGATAGCTTGAAAGCTAATTGTTGTCGTTCCTCCAACTGGAATTGAGTCTAAAGAAATCCCGCTATCTGGTCTAAATCCAAGTTGTGGGATGGTATTAATTTGTACGCTATCAGGAACGAATGAAAGTTCAGGTGGTAATATATCGATAAAAACAGGTGTGTTTGCGGCAGTATTTCCGCTATTGGTGAGGGTAGTTGTATACGTAATTGTATCTCCAACAGCAGCAAAAGCACTGCTTGCAGTTTTTGTTGCGATGACAGAAGCAGTATTTACTTGTGTAAAGGTTTTATTAGATTGAACTGTTCGTGAAACTGGCGGTTCATTTATATCTACAATAAAGCTATATTGAAGCGATGATTTATTCGGGATTGGATTAGGGTTTGGAAGTGTTGTAATGTTTACTTGAAAACTGAGTGTAGCAGATGCATTTGAATTCAAGTTACCAATATTGATACCGTTTTGTGGATTTGCATTCGGAACGGTTACACCATTTATCTTAAAGCTATTTGGGATAAAGGTAGTACCGTTTGGAATTGTATCAGTAAAAATAATGTTGTTCGCAGTAGTATTTCCGTTGTTTGTAACAGCTGAAGTGAATGTAATTGTATCACCAATTGTAGCGAAAGTTGTACTAGCGCTTTTATTTATTACTAAAGTAGCGTCAATAATTGGTGTAACTGTTGTATTTGTTACAGTGCTACCAACAGCAGGGGATTGGTTTGGATTTACGGTATATTCATAATTTACAAGAGCATTATTTGTTAATGTGCCACTAGGTGGTATCACTAAAATTTGTGCTTGAAAAGTAATGAATACAGTATCTCCTGGCGAAATATCTGCCAAGTGAACACCAAGTGATGGATCTAATCCTGGTTGTGGAACATTATTGATCGTTACGGAGTTTTGGATAAATGAAGCTCCTGCGCCAAGCCCATCTGTTAAAACAGTTGCACTAGCAGGGATATTACCTGTATTTGTTACTGCAATCGTATAAGTAACAATATCACCAATTGCAGCTGTCGGTGTATTCACAGACTTAGTAGCGACAATAGTAGCGTTATTAATTTGAGTTGTTATTACGTTACTTAACGTATTGGCGGATGCTGGAGGTAAGTTAGGATCTACGACATACTGGTACGTTGTATTACTTTGGTTCGGGATTGGATTTGGATTCGGGATAGAATTTACTTGTACTTGGAATGAGATGATTGTATTTGCATTCGGATTTATTGGGTCGATTGCAATTCCGCTTGCTGGATTGACATTAGGCAGTGTATTCCCATTTACAGTAACACTATTAGGAATAAACGATGTTCCGTTTGGAATTACATCTGTAAATATTACATTTGATGCAAGTGTGTTCCCGTTATTCGTTAAAGTAGTCGTGTACGTAATAATATCATTTACGTTAGCAAACTGTTTATCTGCAGATTTAGTAGCGGCAATTGAGGCGTTATTAATAGTTGTCTGTACAGTGTTAGAAGCAACCATCTGCATCACAGCAGGTTTGGATGGATCATACGTATATTGGAATGTTGTGCTTGATTGATTTGTAATTGGGTTTACAGCAGGGATAGTTGGTACAAAAACTTGAAATGCAACGGTGCGTGATGAATTCGCTCCTATCGTACCAATTGAAATGCCGGTGGCAGGATTTGCGTTAGCTACAGGGACATTATTAATCGTTACAGTATTAGGAATGAAGAGGGTACCCGCTGGAATGATATCTGTAAACGTTACATTAGTAGCAGAGATATTCCCGTTATTTGTTAAAATAGTTGCATATAGTATGACATCACCAACATCAGCGAAGTTTGTGTTTGTGAGTTTTGTAGCAACGATATTAGCAGTATTAATTTGTGTAGTTACTATATTGCTAGCAGTGTTTCTAACGAGAGCGGGTAAGTTTGGATCAGCGATAAAGCTATATTGAAGTGAAGCGCTGTTTTGAATTGGGTTTGGTGAAGGTAGCCTATTTGCACTTATTTGAAAAACAATCGTTGTAAAACCACCTGAAGGAATGGAGCCGACTTGAAGACCGGTACTAGGGTCTGCACTTTGTTGTAAAGTACCACCTATAAAAATACTATTTGGTACGATAGTGGAGCCATTAGGGATTATATCGGTAACAATAACATTATTTGCTGTAGTATTGCCAAGATTAGCTAAAGAAATTGTATATGTGATTGGTTGCCCGACATCGGCGATAGTTAAATCTACTTCTTTGACAATCACTACATTTGCTAAATTAATTTGTGTACTTACAGTATTACTTACAGATGTTTCTATAGTTGGTGGATCGCCCGGATTTAGAATAAAGCTATACTGTGTACTAGATGAATTTAATGTTGGGTTTTGTGTTGGTAAAGAGGTGACGGTTACTTGATAAGAGACAGTAAGTGAGCCATTAGCAGCAATGGAAGGTAGTGGAACACCTATATTTGGATCTGCGTTATTTTGGAGTACACCATTAATAAGAAAAGTGTTTGGGATAAAGGTAGTACCGTCTGGATTCGTATCTACGAAAGTAGGACTATCAGCAGAAACACTTCCTGCATTCGTCAAAGTAACAGTATAAGTTAATATATCCCCTACGGTAGCGAACGCTCGGTCCACTGTTTTGGCTGAAATGACATTTGCATCGTTTACTTGAGTAAATGTAGTAGTTGAAGTAGTGTTCTTACTTACAGGTGAAGCGTTTGGATCAACGATAAAGTTATAGGAGATGGAAGCGCTATTTGAAATAGGGTTTGGATTTGGAATACTAGTTATTACTACTTGGAATGAAGCTGTAATTGTAGTATTAGCATTGATGCTACCAATATTGATGCTAGCTGGTGTAACGCCTGGCTGAGTAACACTGTTAACTATAACGCTGTTTGGGACAAAGGCGGTTCCATTCGCAATTGAATCAGATAGTAATATATTGTTCGCTGCAACATTTCCATCGTTAGTAAGAGCAAAGGTGTAAGTTAATACATCGCCAACTTCCGCAAACGTTTTATCTACAGATTTATTAACATGGAGATTTGCTAGTCTAATTGTTGATGTAACAGAATTAGAATTTGCTGTTTTTGAAGTCGGTGGCAAACTTGGATTTACAGTATATAGATAAGAAGCGAAGGCGTTATTAATGATAGGATTTTGGGTCGTAATATTGATGACTGTTACTTGGAAAGAAAGGGTAACAGTAGCCCCACCAGGAATTGTGCCGATAGGTAAAGCAACGAGAGAATCTACATTTTGTAAAACTCCGTTTAGTGTTACAGTACCAGGAGTCAATATCGTTCCGTTTGGAAGTGGATCTGTTAGTTGCACGTTATTAGCGGCTGTATTTCCACTGTTTGTAATAAGGATTGTATAACTTATTGTTTCGCCAATTGTAGCAAATTGTTTATTTGTTGATTTTGTTAATGTTACATTCGCATTGTTAATTTGAGTGGAAACGAGATTCGAAGAAATATTTTTTGTAACAGGTGATTGGCTAGGATTGACAGTATATTGATAAGAAGCGCTTGATCCGTTAGATACGACATTTGACGTGGGTATTGTGTTTACTACTACTTGAAATGCAACATTTTTTGTTGTGCCGCTTGTTATGGATCCAATGTTCACGCCGGTAGCGGGATTTGCACCCACTTGTGTCGTGCCATCTATTGTTAAACTGTTTAGAACGAAAGTTGTTCCAGTAGGGATGATATCTGTAAAAATAACATTGTTCGCATTTGTATTACCTGTACCTGTAAAGGAAACGGTGTACGTTAGTGTATCACCAATATCTGCAAAATTTTTATCTACTGCTTTCGTCATTGTTACAGTAGCATTATTCACTTGAGTGGAGACAATATTTGTCGTATCAGTCCCACTTACTGCTGGTTGATTAGGTACAGGAATGTATTGATATGTTGTTGTTCCACTATTTAATATTGGGTTTGTTTGAGGGATAGAAGGAACGAGCACTTGGAATGAAATAGTAGTAGTGGAATTTGCGGCAATTGAACCAATTGTTATACCATTAGCGGGATTTGCGCCAGCTTGAGTAACTCCGTTCACAGTTACACTCCCTGGAATGAAAGTAGTCCCGCTAGGAATCGGATCCGTATATATCACATTCGTTGCAGCGATATTTCCTATATTAGCTAAGGCAATACTGTAAGTTAATGTTTCACCAATATCGGTAAAAAGTTTGTTAACTGATTTTGTTCCATTAATATCTGCAAGGTTAATTTGTGTTCCAGCAGAGTTACTTGTTGCAAGACCATTAAAAGTTGTTCCTCCGGCGATTGGTGTATATTGAAATGTAATATTAGCAGTGTTAGAGATAGGATTTTGACTTGGAAGAGAAACGACAGTAGCTTGGAAAGTTACTATACGAGAAGCACCATTATTAATTGTTCCAAGAGATATACCAGCCGCAGGATTTGCATTTGTTTGTGGTACGTTATCTACTGTTACAGTGCCGGGTATAAAAGAAGTACCGTTAGGGAGACTATCTATAAAAATAGCGTTATTGGCAGGAAGAAGCCCGGTGTTAGGGATAGTAACTGTATAAGTGAGAATATCTCCAATTGCAGCAACACTTTTATTTACGCTTTTCGTTGCTTGTATATTTGGGGAGTTTATATTAATTTGTAAGCCGACTGTATTTAACATATATGCATCTCCGTTAGTAGTTAAACGGATTGCAGCGGATACTTGTGAGTTTGTTAAATAAGGAGAAATATCAATAGAAGTAATATCCCAGCCCTGTCTTCCTGCTGAGATGTTTGTACTTGTAGAAGCACTTTGATTTCGCGTTCCAAATGTCCCTGTTGTATCTAAGTTTCCTGCAGCATTATTAACTTGAGAACCGAAGAAATTATTTATGGCATTATTTGGCCCAGATAAAGCATTTAATGAACTGAAATTTGGTCCAAATAAAGCTTGATCCCCGGTTAAATCTGCATCTCCTTCGGTAGAACTTAAAAATAATCTCCCGCTTACTGGTCCTCCTGAAGGTGTTAAAAATCCAGAAACAGATACATCGGCACTACCAGTTTCTGCAGAAACACGGTTACCAGCTACATAAATGGTTAAGTTTCTTGCTGGCAATGTCCCATTTTGATAAGCAACGATAAGCGTCCATCCAGCCGAATTAATTGTTCCATTAGAAGCATCTATAGGATCTACAAGTCCAGGAACCGCTCCTGTAGTATAGGAACCAGCACCTCCCGCTTGAATAAGAGTTGTTACGTCTGCTGAACGAGTGTAAAAGCCAAATGTAATAGAGTTTGAAACGAAAGTTTGATTTGAAGCCGTAACAGCTGAAGGAGTAATCGAGTATGTTGAAACAGGTGTTGTAAAAGAAACTGGGTTTCCTAATACACTCGTAATGTTTTGATCACGAGATAAATAGTTTCCACCCCAAACGAGTTCTGCGTAAAGAATAGTACTACCAGCAGGGATATTTAAAATAGCGGTAGAACTATTTTGTGTATAGTTTAATGTTGTACCAGCAGGAAAAGTAGTTACTTGTAAAGCGGTATTCGTAGTTGCGAATGCACCAATTGCCCCGATTGTACCAGCACGGTTTTGATTGCTGATTTTACTTAAGCCTAAAGTATTACCTGTAATAGCGAGTGCGCCGTTAGTGGTGGTAGAAAATCGATTCGTAATGGGCATGTTGTCACCTCATTTACAATATAGTCTTGGTCAAAATAACATATGTGTGTGACAAATAAAGGGAAACATGTACAAGTTGATTTCGTAATAATGATTTAAATGTCTAGATAAGGGGATGGAGTATGAGTGAATTAGAAATTAGGTTGGAGCGTCTTAGGGAAGAACAAATAGGCAATATTGTATCATTATCTTCTTATATTGGTTGGGATTATAACAGAGAAGAAATTGAGACTATTTTTAACGCAGGGATTGTATACGGTGTTTGGAATGAGAAAGAGGAACTAATAGCTAGCGCGGCAATAATATTATATGGGGAGAAATTAGCATCTATCGGAATGGTGATTGTACATCCAGATTATAAGGGGAGAGGGATTGGAAAGATAATAACGGAAGCGTGCGTTAAAAGCGTATCAGCTCATACTCCAATTATGCTTATTGCTACGGATGAAGGGAAACCTTTATATGAAAAGTTAGGATTTAGGGCAGTAAGTTATGTTTCTAAATACATATGTAACTCATACAATGCGAAAGATTATTGTGTAAGAAATGAAGATTATGTGATGAATTATGAAGAGGGTGATTTAGAAAAAATAATAAAAATAGATGAATATGCGTTTGGAACAAATAGAAAAGAGTTTTTAAAGAAAAGAATTATGCAAAGTGAACAGTGTATCGTTGTAAAGGACAAGGAACAAAATGTATTAGGTTACGGTTTAAGCATACAAACACCAGAAAATAAGATAATAGGGCCGGTTGTTGCTAAAAATGATGAGATGGCAATGAGAATTGTACATGATTTAGCAAAAGGGCATAATGGTAAATTAAGAATTGATGTACTAGAAGGAAAGAAAGATTTTATGAAAGTATTAGAGATTGCTGGTTTTAAAAAGGTGAATACACCACCAATTATGATGAAAAATAGCGGTCAATTATTAAAAAGGAATAATGAGCTATATAGCATTGCAGCACAAATTTTTGGGTGAAAAAGAATCCTTCTGAATGAAGGATTCTTTTTCGCTAATCACGATATTGATCATGAGTCGGCTGAAAGAGGTCTTCCTCGATATCTCTCACCATAGAAAAATGATCAACGTTATAATGACCGTGTAAAGTTTTATTGTGATGACTAATAATTTGTTCTGCAGACAATACGTTAGAATCAGTTGTTGAATGACCGTTTTTAATTAATGTAACGTCAAATCCTTGTACAGTTGCTGCTCTAACTGCAGTGTCAATGCAATGTTCTGTTTTACATCCGCCTATAACAATATGATTAATGTTTTCTTCTTTTAAAAGTTCAAGTAAAGAAGTGCCGTAGAATGAATTGGTTGCTGCTTTATTAATAAAGATTGCAGACTGAGGTATTTGAATTTGATTATGTACTTCAAATCCTTCGCCACTACCAGAAGCAACATCGATATCTCTTACGAAAACAATAAGGGCATTTGAATCTATTGCTTTCTGCAGGGCTATATTTAGTGTAGATAATAGCTCGGTTTTACGAAAAACTTCATTTTCTTGCTCATTTCCATCAATTAATTCTTGCTGAGCGTCAATAATTAATAGTGCTTGTTTCATCGTGTCTCCCCTTTAATATGAAATAAGTTCCACTGTACATATTCCTTCAGATTGTTAGAAAATCCTCCATTGTAAGCGAAGTAGAAGATTGATTTACAAAGTTGTCAAAGAAATTTCATTCTCATAGCGTGTAAAAACATGTATGATAGGAGATGGAGAATTTTTGAGTAGGTGGGAATAACATGCAAACAGTAGAAGATTATCTTTCATTCTTACATACGAAAGGATTTAAATTATCAGAGGAAGCACAAGGGTTTATTATGTTTGGACAAGGATATACTGGTGCGTCTGATGGGATTGTGAACGCAGCAATAGAAGCCACAATTAAACATCAATTGCAGTTTGATGGTAGTTATTTCGTTGCGTTATTAGAACGATTGAAAGAGGAAGAAATTACAGATAAAAAAAGCGCTAAGGCTTTTATGCGGAAGTTACAAGCGTAACTTCACGCAGCCTGCGCTTCTTTTTTTGTTTTGGAAGGTAATTCAACAAAAATCATGCCTAGAAAAATACATAGACATCCGATAATAGCAGAAATAGAAAGTTGTTCATTTGCAACGAGAACGCCTGTTAATGCAGCAAAAACGGGCTCCATTGCGAAAATAATTGCTACTCTCGTTGGAGAAGTGTGTTTTTGTGCCGATGTTTGAATGAAAAAAGCAATAGATGTTGCAAACAGGGCAGTTAGAAAGAGTGCGAATAAAAAGGATTGATTCGTCCATAGTGATACTGAAAATAACTTTTCCCAATCTTCAAACAAGAAAGCGCAAATAGAAGAAAATATACCAACAGCTAATACTTGAGATGTGCTTAATAATAAAGGTGATATTTTTTTAGAAAAGAAGCCGTTAATAAGAATATGGGCAGCGAAAGCGACTGCACAACCAAGAACAAGTATATCTCCTATATTTAATTGGAAAGAATCAGCAGCTGTTAATAAGTACAAACCTGTTGTAGCTACAGCAATACCAAGTACGATGAAAATGGTGGCTTTTTGTTTTAAAAAGATAAATGATAAGATTGGGACCATAACAATGCTTAGCCCAGTTAAGAAACCTGCTTTTGAAGAAGTTGTATAAAGTAAGCCAAATGTTTGTAATAAATAGCCGACAAATAAGAAGAACCCAACCATTAATCCAGCTAAACTACTATGTTTTAATTCTTGTTTTGAAGTTTTCTGTGAGAAAATAATTTGAACGAATAATAAAATAATTCCAGCGAATAAAAAGCGAATACCATTAAACGTAAATGGACCAACGAAAGACATAGCGTTTTGAACGACAACAAACGTAGCTCCCCAAATAAAAGAGACAAATAATAAAGCAAGAGGAGCAATCCACTCTTTTTTCACACTCATACCCCCGTTAATTTTGTAAGATAGCTTTTCTAGCTAATTCATCAGCTACTTTATTTTGACTACTTGGAATCCACTTAATAAAAAAGAGATCGAAGTTTTTTATGTACTGCAGTGCTTCATCTAAAAGAGGTGCAAATATTTTATTTTTTGCGTATTCCTTTTCAACAGCCCGCTCAACAAGCTGCGAATCTGTACGAAAAGAGACAGTGCTATAATTATGCTCGATGCAATATTTTAATGCTAAAAGTAAAGCGCGGTATTCTGCTTCATGATTGGACATTGTTCCAAGTGGTACTGATAATTGTACAGGTGGCTGAACGCCTTTAATAAACACTCCTGCACCAGAAGGACCAGGATTTCCTTTTGATGCACCATCAATATATACTTCAATCAAAATGAGAAACCTCCAAATTATAAGATGATCCCCTACTTAAATATTTTTTTGAAGTAGGGGATAGAGTAGTTATCCGATTGTGATGCTGTAACGACATGTAAATGTTTCATTCGCTTGTAAAGATTGAATTCCCTTTTTGTTCTTGAAATCTTTTGCTGGATTTACTTCATCAGCGATGCCATACCAAGGTTCAATACATAAGAAAGGTGCGTTATCCCCTGGTGTCCATACGCCAACAAATGGGAATCCATCAAATTCTACTTTTACAAATTTATTATGTTTATGAGAACGAATCGAAATTTCATTCGTATTCATATGTTCAAAAATAAGTGCATCATTTTTGAATAAATCATATGTAAGTGGCAATTCAGTCGTATTTTCAGCGATTAATTGCTTTTTGTTTGAAAGATAAGGTCCTTCTAATACGCTTGTTTCTAAGCGTTCCGAACCATTAAACGATAAGTGATAATCTGTAAATGATTCACCGTCCAATAAAGGGAAGTTGAATCCAGGATGTGCTCCGATTGAGAAGAACATCTCTTTTGAAGTAGGATTGTTTACTTCATATGTTATATGAACGCTTTGTCCATTTAGCTCATAAGAAACGAGTAATTCGAATTCGTATGGGTATTTTTTTAATGTTTCTTCATTACTAGTAACGATATAAGTGATTTTTGTTTCGCTTTGTTCTTTCACAGAGAAAGTAAGATCACGAGCGAAACCGTGTTGTGTTAATGAATATGGTTTACCGTCTACGTAGTATGTATTATCTACTAATCGGCCGACAATTGGGAACAAAATTGGTGCACGGCGTCCCCAATAAGTAGAATCACCTTGCCATAAATATTCTGTGTTGTCTTCTTTTAAGCGAACGCTCTGTAATTCTGCACCTTTGTCAGAAATGGAAACGATCACTTTTTCATTTTGAATTGTTGCTGTCATGAAGTGAAACCTCCTAAATCTTTCATATGTTTCATTATACGTTGTCTAAAAGGAAAAAGGTAGTTTATGATAGGAATCTATTGACGAAAGAGGGGCTACCACGTAAAATATAATCTTGTTGCTTAAAAAACGAATAACGTGGTTCGAAACCATCCCACGTAAAAAAACTAAGGAGATTTTGTCATGAATATTAGAACTTTAGTCGGTAATGGTATTTTAGCGGCATTATATATTGCTGTTTCTATGCTTATTCAGCCATTTGGCTTTACGAATGTACAATTTCGTATTTCAGAGATGTTTAATCATCTCGTTGTATTTAACAAGAAAGCAATTTACGGAATTGTATTAGGTGTATTTTTAACGAATCTCTTTTTCTCACCTATGATCGCTTACGATTTAGTATTTGGAGTAGGGCAATCTATTCTTGCGTTAGTTGCAACGATTATTTCTATGCGATTTATTAAAGGTGTTTGGGCTCGTATGATTTTTAATACAGTTATCTTTACAATTACAATGTTTATGATTGCAATTGAACTTCATCTTGCATTGGGTTTACCATTTATGTTGTCTTGGTTAACTTGTGCAATTGGTGAATTTGTTGTCATGGCGATCGGTATGCCTGTAATGTACTGGATTAATAAGCGAGTACAATTTGAAAGATTTATGTAATAGATGAAAGAGCTATTCCTATAGGGATAGCTCTTTTTGTATGTAATCATATTGAATATAATGCTGTGACTCTAGATAAAATATAATAAAATAAAGTGAGGCTTCAATTAGCCGGATATATATAAGAAGTCTTACATAAGGGGAATGTAGTATGAAATATAAAATTCATTGGTTGTATAAAACGAAGCGTGGATTGCAGACGGAATTAACAACAGAGTATATGAACATAGAAGAAGTACTTCAATTTGCAGAGGATTTTGAGAAAACAGGAAGAGCTAAGGAACTTTTATTTTACGATGAAATGGACGCAGAATGGTCATTAAAAGAGATGAAAAAGTTAAGTAAGCAAGTAGAGGAAGAGCCCCAAGAAATACTCGTTTATTTTGATGGGGGGTATGATGTGCAAACGAAAGAAGCTGGCGTTGGTATATGTGTGTATTATAAAAAAGGAAATACAAACTACCGCATTCGCCGCAATGCATATATAGAAGGTATATATGATAATAATGAAGCGGAATATGCATCATTATTATACGGTATGAATATACTCGAGGAACTAGGGATTAAGTATGAAGCAGTTACACTTCGCGGAGACTCACAAGTGGTACTGCAGCAATTAGCCGGAGAATGGCCTTGTTATGATGAACATTTAAATCATTATTTAGACCAAATTGAGCAAAAGGCGAAGCAAATGAAATTAAAACTTATATGTGAGCCGATATCTAGAAAACAAAATAAAGAAGCACATCAATTAGCTACGCAAGCATTAGAAGGAACAAGTATTGATAGTCATAAAGAAATAACCGAATAGAGAGGTGCAAAGGTGGATAAAAAGCAACTCATTACAGAGGTAAATGACTTATTAGAAACGTATTGTGAAGGATGTTTTTTGCGAGAACATAATCGAAAGACAAATAGTAAGTATTACGCTCATTCATTTTGTATAAGGCAATGTACAGTGGGAGAAACATTGAAAAAGTATGGGGAACAGTTGTCATGAAAAAACATCCAGAGAAAATTCTCTGGATGTTTTTTAGTGTCTTGCTTCGTTTAGTTGATGCTCACATTTATTTAATTTTTTTTCCTCATTCATTAAAAATGGCTCATCTAAATCAGTTGCAACAGATTTCATAATTTCAAGCTGAGAGCGAGCTGCATCTACAGCAGTAGTAGCATGTTCTAATGTATCTGGATCCATTGAAATTGTTGCTGATCCTACCATTTTTTGTGCTGTTTCTACACGGAATTTCACTTCTTCAAAATCATTTACTTCTGATCCCATTAATAATTCCTCCTTTGTATAGTGCGCATTTCACATAGTTTTTGCTCTGTAAAACGGAAATATACAAAGGAATAACAAAGGAGGTTACCAAGTAAGGTAACCTCCTGTTATATGTTGGATTAAAGTTTTACTACGTTAGCAGCTTGAGGTCCGCGGTTACCTTCAGTAATGTCGAAAGATACTTCTTGACCTTCTTCTAAAGCTTTGTAGCCGTCGCCTTGAATAGCAGAGAAATGTACGAATACATCGTCAGCGCCTTCCATTTCGATAAATCCAAAACCTTTTTCGTTGTTAAACCATTTTACTTTTCCTTGCATGTTACAATTCCTCCTAAAAGCGTTTACTATTTTCATTTAGTGAAATTCATTTTAAAAAAATAATATAAACTAAAAATGCTATATTCTTGAATATTCTGCTAAATGATTAATTTAAATATACACGAATTGGGAGAATTTAGTCAAGTAAGCGATTTTATTTTTTTGTATTTTTAAATAATTTTTCAGTCAAATTTTTAAATAGGTATAGGACAGGCTGAGTATATAATATTCTTAATTGAATGCTATACATAATGAGGTGAAAGAATGAATAAGTCTTACTTATTAGATAATGAAGGAATGAGAACGAGAACCGACATACCGGATTGGGTTGCAAAAGAATTTGAGATTTTTTCAAATGTTGTGTTAGAACCAACTTTTCCATGTTATTTCGGTTTAACAGCTTTGAAAAAGAATGAACTTCGTTATTCATTTCTTTCTCATAATGATTGGAGTCATTTACCACATACAATGTTATCTTTTTTAGAGTTAATGAAAGAGAGGCCGATTGTAAGAAGGGGCTTTTTCCTTTTTGTAGAACCGGAATGTGAAGAACAGCCACTCGAATATTACCGTGATTCCTTTTGGAAAGTGTTACAGTATTTACATGAAAACGATAATCAAGCATGGCCAAAGCAAATTCCTGAAGATCCAGACCATTATTTATGGGAATTTTCATTTGGTGGTGAGCCAATATTCGCATTTGGAAATGCGCCAGCTTATAAACAACGAAAAACTAGACATTTAGGGAATTCTCTCGTTATTGGGTTTCAGCCACGCACTATTTTTGATGGATTAGAGGGAGATCGTCCTAAAGGAGCATATTCAAGACAAATGGTTCGTGAGCGAGTTGAAAAGTGGGATCAATTGCCGAAACATCCTAACATTAGTCATTATGGTGACCCAGAGCATCGTGAATGGAAACAATATTTCATAGGAGACGATGTAGAGCCAATAAAAGGGAAATGTCCTTTTCTTCATAGGATAGAAAAGTAAGAGCCATCACCTAGATGGCTCTTTTGTATATTTTGGATAAAAAAGGGTATTTTATTATGAAAGCTAGTCTATTTTTTCAAATTACATCATTAACTAGTAGTAAAGAGAGTAGAAAGGATAGAGCGATGTTTGGAGCAATTATACAGCAAATCGTATTAGGTATATCATTAGCTGCGCCAGTAGGGCCGATTAATATTGAAATGTTAAAACGAGGAATTGAACGTGGGTTTTGGCACGCTTGGGTTGTTGGAATTGGTGGAATGACTGCAGATGTTTTATTTATGCTTCTCATTTATTTCGGTTTATCTTCTGTGTTTATGTATACATATGTACAAGCCTTCATGTATTGCACGGGTTTTTTCTTGTTATTTTATTTAGGATTTCAAAGTGTAAAACAAGGAATTTTCGACTCGAATATGGAATATAAAAAAGAAGAGGTAGGTGGCCTTAAGCAATCGTTTATGGCAGGATTTTTAATTGCGATATCCAATCCATTAAATCTTGTTTTTTGGTTTGGTATATACGGAAGTACACTTAGCTCATTACTTACGAAGGTAACGAAACAAGAAGCTTTTTTGTACAGTCTTTGCATTATTGTTGGTATTATTTTATGGAATTTAAATATTGCTTTTTCTGTACATTTTGGAAGAACTTTATTAAAACCAAAAGCGCTTGGCTACATAACAGCCGGAGCAGGTATTATTTTAGTAGGTTACTCTATACATTTTGCATACAAAGCTTTACAGTTGTTCACATAAGATTGAAGGGGAGATTTTTATGTATCGAACCACTATTGACGGAAAAGAAATTATAATTACGTTAGCGCCAAAAATCCGAAAAGAAATTACTGATAGAAATCCACTATATGAAGCGGTATTTCATAATGCTGCAAGATTGTTACAAACAAAGCAACCGACGTTTGCAGTAAATCATGAAATATTTGGGCTCATTATTGGAGAAGTGCAAAGAGGAGAAGTAACAGTGTTTGCAGTGGAACATATTATTCCGAAGCAAAATATATTTGGACCAAACAATTTTTTCTCGACAATAGAACAGCAGGCAAATTTGTAAAGTGAATAGAATAAGAATAGAAAAGAAATAGTCGTAACGATATGTTGCGGCTGTTTTTTTGGAAAAGGGGGAAACAAGATGAAGAAAGTGGGAAAAGAGTTCTTTTTACAACATGATATCGTTATTATGTATAGCATTCTATTTGTTTTCATTATTATTTTAAAAATGCAATTTTTTACGTGGTTTGGCATGTTAGCATGTATGTTTGGGATTGTTTTCTATACACTTAATGAATATATGACACATCGTTTTTTATTCCATATAAAGCCACCTAAAAACACATTTCTATTAAAAATGTTAAGAAGGTTGCATTATGATCACCACGTATATCCAGATGATTTAAAACTTTTGTTTTTACCTGTATGGTTTAGTATACCTAGTTTTACTATATATTTACTTATAGCATATGGTATTACAAAAAGTGTTACTATTACACTTTCATTTGGAATCGGAATGATTATTATGCTGCTTGTTTACGAATGGAAACATTATATTGCTCATAGACCGATTCGTCCCGTCACTAAGTTTGGAAGATGGCTAAAAAAACAACATATATTACACCATTATAAAAATGAAAAGTTTTGGTTTGGTGTTTCAAATCCAGTATTCGATTTTATATTTGGAACACTGAAAGACGGAAAAGATGTTGAGCTAAGCGAAACGGCTCGTAATTTAGAAAAGGAAAAAAAGACAAAAGTAGTGCGTTAAGCACTGCTTTTGTCTTAATGAGGATAAATAAGTAAAGTGTCACTTTATTTTGAAAAAGTATATTAAAAATTTAGGGGAAATTGCCGAAAAATGTCTATCAAAAAATCTTTGCATGAATGCATGGATTGTCTAAAATGAATATAAGTTTCTGAATATTTATAAAATTTAGTCTTTAGGTATGCAAGGGGGAAGTGTATTTCAAGTAAGAGAGGGGATCGGTTAATGAAACGAGACGATACGTCAGCACGTAAGTTGCAAAATGAGGTGAATTATACAGAGGTCGTTCAGTCGGAAGAATTTCAATTGTTATTAAATACGAAAAAGAAGTTTATCATTCCAATGAGTATTTTCTTTTTTAGTTTTTTTATCGCATTACCTATTCTAACATCGTATTCAAAGGTGCTTAATACACCTGCATTTGGAGACGTTACATGGGCGTGGGTATTTGCTTTTTCCCAATTTATCATGACATGGGCACTATGTATGATTTATAGCAAAAAAGCAGAATCATTTGATGAAATCTCCCGAAAAATTCTGCAAGATATGCAAAAAGGGAGGGGCTGAACTTGAATACTACTGCATTTGCACTATTTTTAATTATTGTTCTTGGTACGCTCGTCATAACCTATTTTGCATCGAAAAAAACGAAAAATGCGAGTGAATTTTATACGGCTGGAGGGGGATTAACTGGTTGGCAAAATGGTCTGGCCATTGCTGGAGATTACATGTCTGCTGCTTCATTTCTCGGTATAGCTGGAGCAATCGCATTAACTGGGTTTGATGGATTCTTTTATAGTATCGGTTTTTTAGTTGCTTATCTAGTTGTACTATATCTTGTTGCAGAACCGCTTAGAAATTTAGGAAAGTACACTTTGGCGGATATGATTGCAGCACGCTTTGATGCGAAAAAAGTTCGCGGAGTTGCAGCTCTTAATACGATGACGATTTCTATTTTTTATATGATTGCACAATTAGTTGGCGCGGGTGCACTTATTAAATTATTATTAGGGATTGAATATACGACATCTGTATTAATCGTTGGAACACTTATGACGGTGTATGTTATTTTTGGTGGTATGACAGCAACGAGCTGGGTACAAATTGTAAAGGCTGTATTACTTATGGCTGGTACTTTTATTATTTCTGTTATCGTTTTCGCAAAATTCAACTTCAGTGTGACTGAAATGTTCGCTCAAATGAAAACAGCTACACCTTTAAAAGATTCATTTTTAAATCCAGGTGTAAAGTATAAGGATGGTCTTGATACACTTTCTTTAAATTTAGGACTAGTACTTGGTACAGCTGGATTACCACATATACTTGTCCGCTTTTTTACAGTACGTGATGCAAAAACTGCACGTCAATCTGTCGTATATGCGACGTGGTTAATTGGTGCATTTTATATTATGACGATTTTCTTAGGATTTGGTGCGGCAGCGTTTGTAGGAAATGAAGCGATTATTAAAGCAAACCCAGCTGGTAATATGGCGGCACCTTTATTAGCCAAAGCGTTAGGTGGAGACTTCTTATTTGCTTTCGTATCAGCAATTGCTTTTGCAACGATTTTGGCTGTAGTGGCAGGTCTTGTATTAACAGCAGCATCAGCATTCGCTCATGATTTTTATAATGAAATCATTCGTAAAGGAAAATCAACGGAAAAAGAGCAAGTATCCATGGCTCGTTATGCATCTATTGGAGTAGCGATACTATCTATCATACTTGCATTATTTGCCCAAACATTAAACGTAGCATTTTTAGTATCATTAGCATTTGCAGTTGCAGCGAGTGCAAATCTACCAGTGATTTTATTTACAATATATTGGAAGCGTTTTAATACAACGGGTGCTATTTCTGGTATGATTGTAGGTCTCGTATCAGCTATTGTTCTCGTAGCGTTGAGTCCGAATGTTTGGAACCCTGTAGCTGGAAAAGCTATTTTTGTTGGGGAAGCGTTATTCCCATATACGACACCAGGAATTATTTCAATTCCGCTCGGATTTCTTGCAGCATATTTAGGAACTGTTTTATCTAGTAAGAAAGAAGATGCAGCGAAATTTGATGAAATTCTCGTGAAATCTAATACTGGTCACGGTATTAGCGATGCGTCTTCACATTAAATAAAAGAGGAGCTTTTCGATAGATAAGAAAAGCTCTTTTTTCTTTTGTCATTTTCTTGTAAATATTACTGATTTGTAAGTAGGATTTGTCTTAATTTTGTGGAATGAAAATAGCAGGGAGAAATTTAAGTCATCATGGTACCAGCGCAGCTTTTGTGAAAAATAAGTTGTTATGGAAGGTGGAAGTAATGATGAAAACGAAGCAAACTGATGAATTATTAGCAAAAGATGAGCAATATGTTTGGCACGGAATGCGTCCCTTTAGTCCAAATAGTACAATGGTAGGGGCAAAAGCTGAAGGGTGCTGGGTTGAAGATATACAAGGAAAAAGATATTTAGATGGTATGAGTGGCCTTTGGTGTGTCAATAGTGGATATGGAAGAAAAGAGCTCGCAGAAGCGGCTTATAAGCAATTACAAACATTATCATACTTTCCAATGTCACAATCCCATGAGCCAGCTATAAAGCTTGCTGAAAAGTTAAATGAGTGGCTTGGGGGAGAGTATGTTATTTTCTTCTCAAATAGTGGTTCAGAAGCGAACGAAACAGCTTTTAAAATAGCAAGACAATACTATGCTCAAAAAGGTGAACCACATCGTTATAAATTTATGTCACGTTACCGTGGGTATCACGGGAATACAATGGCGACAATGGCAGCGACGGGACAAGCGCAGCGTAGATATCAATATGAGCCGTTTGCTTCAGGTTTTTTACATGTAACACCACCGGATTGTTACCGTATGCCTGAAATTGAAGGGCAGCATATTTATGATGTAGAATGTGTGAAAGAAGTCGATCGTGTTATGACGTGGGAATTAAGTGAAACAATTGCTGCGTTTATTATGGAACCTATTATTACAGGCGGGGGCATATTAATGCCACCACAAGACTATATGAAAGCTGTTCATGAGACGTGTCAAAAACACGGTGCCTTGCTTATTAGTGATGAAGTGATTTGCGGTTTTGGACGTACAGGAAAAGCATTCGGATTTATGAATTATGATGTGAAGCCAGATATTATTACAATGGCAAAAGGTATTACGAGCGCATATTTACCATTATCTGCAACAGCTGTGAAAAAAGAAATATATGAGGCTTTTAAAGGTAAAGGAGAATATGAATTTTTCCGCCATATTAATACATTTGGTGGAAATCCAGCAGCTTGTGCATTAGCACTTAAAAATTTAGAGATTATGGAAAATGAAAATTTAATTGAGCGATCTGCACAAATGGGTTCCCTTTTATTAGAGCAACTAAAAGATGAAATTGGGGAACATCCACTTGTTGGGAATATTAGAGGAAAAGGTCTATTAGTTGGGATTGAATTAGTAAATGATAAAGAGACGAAAGAGCCAATTGATAATGATAAAATAGCAAGTGTTGTAAATGCTTGTAAAGAAAAGGGCTTAATTATAGGACGAAACGGTATGACAACAGCAGGATATAATAACGTTTTAACATTAGCGCCGCCTCTTGTTATTTCAAGTGAAGAGATTGCTTTCGTTGTTGGAACGTTGAAGACAGCGATGGAGCGTATTTAATAAATAGAGAGAGGAGCGAGCTGTAATATAAGGCTCGCTCTTGTTTAGTAGGAGGGGACTTTTAATGGAGAAATATGATCCTAACAAACATTATCACATCGGATATTATGAAGACGGATATGATTTAGAAGTGACGGCGTACAAAAGAATAAATGAACCAGTTTGGGATGCTTATATTCCGCACTATGAGGCAGACGATTTTTATAAGAAAGTGGAGGAAATGAAATTGGGTGAATATATAGATGATTATGGTATTAAGGTGTATTCATTTAGTAATGATATTAATGATGATGAAGCACGAATTATTTTTGAAAAATGGTTAAAAAAGAACGGGATTGTTTAAAGATAAAACAAAAAGGAGATTGCTATCTTATAAAATAGCAATCTCCTTTTATTATAGTAAATTTATTTACTTGCTTTCATTGCTTTATCTTTTGCACCAAAAGTGTATTTTAACATTGGTGGTGTAATCATTGTAGTTAAAATAACGACAATAACGATTGCTGTAAAGTAATCTTGTGCCAATAGACCTGAAGAAAGTCCTGTTCCTGCGATGATAAGTGCAACTTCACCACGAGAAACCATTCCAGCACCGATAATTGCAGAAGACTTAGCGTCAAATCCAGTCATTCGTGCACCGAATCCACAGCCGATTAATTTCGTTAATACAGCGATAACGGTTAATGCTAAGATGAACCAAATTTGATTGCCGATACCGTCAAATGTAATATTCATACCGATACTAACGAAGAATACGGGAACGAACATAGCGTAAGCAATTGGTTCTACTTTCTTTTCTACTTCATGTTTGTAGTTTGTTTGAGAAATTGCAATACCAGCAGCGAAAGCACCGATAATACCAGCAATTCCTAATAATTCGCCGAAATATGCGAATGAGAAACAGATGATAAGAGCCGCGCTCACGATAGACTCAGATACGCGCAGTGGTGATAACCAGCGCATAATCGCAGGAACACCTTTCCATCCGATTAAAATAATAGAAGCGAAGAATACTACTTTCTTCAAGATAACCATTGTTAAGTTAACATCATCAGTACCTAAGAAGCTCATTGCAAATGCTAATAAAATAACAACAAGAATATCATCAAATACAGCGGCTCCAAGCATCGTCGTACTTTCACGTGTTTTCATTTTACCTAAATCACGAAGTGTTTGTACGGAAATACTAACACTTGTCGCACATAGAAGTAATCCTAAGAATACAGCGTTTCCTTGTTCCATTCCCATCACAAGACCGGAAACGTAACCACCTACGAATGGAAGAATGATACCTCCGAGTGCAACTGCTAAAGAAGAATTACGATTTGCGTTTAATTCTTCTAAGTCTGTTTCAAGTCCAGCCATAAACATTAAAAGAATAACCCCGACATTACTTAATTGAGTTAGAAGCTCTGAATTTTCAATCCAACCTAATACAGCTGGACCGATAACGATACCGACAATTAATTTACCTAGTACAGAAGGTTGACCTAATCTAACACTAAGATCACCAGCAAGCTTTGTACTTAATAAAATAAGTGCAATTTGAAAGAAAAATTCGAATTCCATCTGATCCTCTCCTCGTCATTTTTAATTTTATCATACGATTTCTCGGAATTTGCCTAATGAAAATATGTAAAACCCATTAAACAAAAGGGTCTGATTACAAGTTCTTTTGAACTCGTAATTTGAACCTGTAATTAATATATAATAGATTTTATAAAAAATCAATGAAAAAATGGGAGCTTTTTGAGGAAGAAGCTGTCTTATTGGGATATAGATGTAAGAGTAGTGTGTGAATTTTATATGTATAAAATAGTATGAAGTCCTTTTCCATTACAAATAATAAATTCTACATACTATTTTACGAACTATAACTGTGAAAGGGAGGATTTATAATTTGAAGGCATTAAAAAATAACTTGTCTATTGTTGCTTTAGGTGGAGTAAATGAAATAGGAAAAAATATGTATGCTATCCAATATGAAAATGATATTGTCGTCATTGATTGTGGATCTAAATTTCCAGATGAAAGTTTATTAGGGATTGATTTAATAATTCCAGACGTCACATATTTGCAAGAAAATAAAGAAAAAATTCGCGGTTTAATAGTAACGCACGGGCATGAGGACCATATTGGCGGAATACCATATTTTTTAAAACAACTAAATGTACCAATCTATGCAACAAAGTTAACGTTAGGTTTAATTGAAATTAAATTAAAGGAACACAATCTTCAAAATGATACGGAATTAATCGTTATTCATTCAGAATCAGAAATTGATTGTGGTTCTATTAAGGCAACTTTTTTTAAAACGAACCACAGTATTCCGGATTGTCTCGGTATTGTTTTTCATACACCAGAAGGTACTGTAGTACATACAGGTGATTTTAAATTTGATTTAACACCAGTAAATAATCAACATCCTGATATTCATAAAATGGCTAAAATAGGAAGTGAAGGTGTACTAGCTTTATTATCTGAAAGTACAAATGCAGAACGCCCAGGTTTTACTCCATCAGAAAGGTCAGTAGGAGAACGGATAGAGGAAATATTTATGAAAGCAAATAGAAAAGTAATTATTTCTACGTTTGCTTCTAATGTGAATCGTGTTCAGCAAATAGTTGAAGCATGTATAAAAACAAATCGAAAACTAGCTTTGCTAGGGAGAAGTATGGTAAATGTAGTAGAGGTTGCTCTAGAGAAAGGTTATTTACATATTCCAGAAGGTATGTTGATTGAAGCAAATGAGGTAAATCGTTTAGATCCAAAGCAGGTTGCAATACTTTGTACAGGAAGTCAAGGAGAACCAATGGCAGCTTTAGCGCGTTTAGCTAGTGGAAACTATAGACAAGTGGATATTTTACCAGAAGATACGGTTATTATAGCCGCGACCCCTATCCCAGGAAATGAACGTAACGTTTCTCGAATTATCGATAATTTATTTGCATTAGGAGCAAAGGTGATTTACGGATCAGGTAGTTCTACTGGAGTGCATGTATCCGGTCATGCATATCAAGAAGAGTTGAAGTTAATGCTTACATTAATGAAGCCAAAATATTTTATTCCAATTCATGGAGAGTTTAGAATGCTACACCACCATAGTTTGTTAGCAGAATCAATTGGTATTGAAAAGGGAAATATCTTTATTGTACGTAATGGAGATGTTGTAGATATAAGTAATGAAGTGGCAATTCAATCTAGAAGAATACAGGCAGGAAATATATATGTAGATGGATTAGGAATTGGAGATGTTGGAAATGCATTATTACGTGATCGTAAACAACTTTCAGAAGATGGAATGCTCGTTATAGTTATTACTTTTAATAAAGTGGATGGAGAAATAATTTCAGGTCCAGATATTATTTCTCGTGGATTTGTCTATGTCCGTGATTCAGAAGAATTTCTAAGAGAATTAAATAAATTAGCTGTTATTACGATTAATAATTTAAAGAAAGAGAATGTGAATAGCTGGGGTATTTTGAAAAGGGAGGTAAGAGAAGCATTAGGGAAGTATATATATACAAATACAAAACGAAAGCCGATGATTCTTCCTATAATAATAGAGGTTTAATAGTAAAAAAGAATTCTCGTATGGGAATTCTTTTTTGTTTTGAAGAGAGAATGAACATATAATGAAATAAATAGAAATGGAAGGAAATAAAAGATGTTATTAAATAAACGTTTTACAATTGGAGAAATGGCGAAAATGCATAATATCGCAGAATCTACATTAAGGTATTATGATGAAAAAGGAATTTTTCATCCGTCCATTGTGGATCCTCAAACGAATTATCGTTATTATACAATCGATCAATTTTCACTGTTAGATACGATTAAATTTTTACGCCAGTTAAATATTCCGTTAAAGGAAATTAAGAAATATATTGATGAAAGAAATCCAGCATACGCACTCAATTTACTGGAAAAACAACAAGAGATGATGCTGAAGAAACAAAGAGAAATTGAGTATGCTTTGGCGAAAATGGAGCATAGAATTCATTTAATTAAGAAAGCAACAAAAGCAAAAGCTGAACAAATGGTAATTAAAGAGATTCCGCAGCGAAAAATTACAGCAATTGCGGTTGCTCCAAATACGACGGATGATATGTTTGAGTACTACATTCATTCGTTACAAAAAAATATGAGGCAAATGGATGATAGTTTATTTTCTGGGGATATTGGTGTAACTGTTGCGAAAAAAGGATTAATGCAAAATGAGTTTCAAGCATATAGCAGTGTATTTATTCTTTTGGATTATATGCCGTATGAAGTGCATACTTCAGATGAAATTAAAGAAGGTTTATATGCTTGCTCTTATCATCATGGACCGTATGAAGAAACAGATGCAACGTACAAGGAGTTACTTACATACATTGATAAAGCAGGTTACGAAGTACATGGAGATTCGATTGAGATTGGATTGATTGATTGGTCTGTAACAGAAAATCCAGAGGAGCAAGTAACAGAAATTCAAATTCCTGTAGTGAAAAAATAAGATGAACACCTTTGAATTGATTACAAATTTACATTCATTAGTATAAGTCAGTTACCTGTTTTTTTAATTCTCTCTTGACCTTCAAGTTACTTGAAGGTTTAAACTAAGAAAAGAGAGTTGAAAAAAAGGAGCATATTAGAGTATGGAAGCAACAGAAAAATTAAGAGAAAAACCGATAAAAAGCTTATTTATTTCTTATTTAATACCAGCCGTTCTTGGAATGGTATTAATGTCAGTGAATATTGTAATTGACGCGGTCATGATTAGTAGAGGAGTTGGGGCGAACGGTTTAGCAGGAGTGAACGTGGCTATTCCAGCATTTTCGATTTTCTTCTCTATTTCATTATGGATCGGAATGGGCGGGGCAACGTTATACTCCATTGCATTAGGCGAAAATAAACGAGAAAGAGCAAGGTCTATTTTTACTCAATCCATGACGGTAGCAGTTGTTATCGTAGGGATTTTAGCAGCGATTTGCTTATGGAGAATAGAAGATTTAGCATACTTATTTGGTGCAAATGAAGTGATTCTACCATATGCGTTAGACTATTTACACGTATTATTAACATTTGGAATGATATACGTTTTAGAAAATATTTTAAGTACATTCATACGAAATGATGGAAATCCTAATTTAGCAATGGCTGGTCTTGTTGTAACAGCTGTATTAAATATAGTGTTTGACTATATCTTTATTTTTATCTTTGGATGGGGCGTAACAGGTGCTGCTTCAGCGACTATTCTTTCGGCAGCGATTGGTTTCCTTGTATTATTAACTCATTTCTTTAGAAAAAGTAGTATTTTAAAGTGGACGAAATTCCATTTTGAATGGGATACTGTCAAACAAATTATGGTGATTGGTTTCCCAAGTTTTACAGCAGAAAGTACGGTTGCAATCGTAACGATTGGTTTTAATATCGCATTCGTCCAATATGCAGGAGAAGTAGGAGTAGCTTCCTATGCGATGGTGAATAGTATTCATGCAATGACATTACTATTATTCTTTGGTGTTGGAGCAGCATTACAGCCAATTGCTAGTTTCCATTATGGGGCAAATTTATCAGAGAGACTTCGTGAAGGATTGAAGTTTGCTGTGAAAATTGCAGTTGTCCTCGGAGGCATTGCGATAATTGTCGGATTATTCTTCGGGAAATATATCATTGGTTTATTTGATGTTCAATCTCCAGAATTATTGGAGTTAACCTTAACAGGTATTAGCTTATTCTTTATCCAATACGTATTTTTAGGTTATAACATTGTGTATGGAGAGTATTTCCAATCAGTGCGACAAACGAAGAAATCAGTACTTATTATAATGAGCAGAGGATTACTATTTATTATTCCATTGTTATGGATTATGCCGAAATTATTTGGGATAAACGGAATTTGGCTCGTTATGCCAGTTGCAGAAGTAATGACAGCGATTATCGTATTTACGATGAATCGTATGAAACATCCTGTTCCATTAAATATGGCAGGAGAGAAAGAAGCGATATGATGAAGAAAATCCCCTTAAGCAATTAAGGGGATTTTTTTATTCCTTTAAACTAATCGCAAAAGATCCATCCGTTTCTTGAACAGAAGCAAAGGCAACGTTTTTAATATTTGTAATTCCTTTTTCCTTTAATTCTTTATATAACCATTTTTCATCTTTATGTATTAACTTTAAGTTATCATATTGAATTTGTGAATCGACGATAAGTGCAATTGGTAATCCAGCATACTTAACTTCTATGTTTAAATCTTTTGGAGTTAATGGTACAAGTTCTCTTTTTGGTAAAATACTAATAGCGCCGTTCGCTTCTAAAATAGCGTATTCAATTTCATGAACACTTGGATATCCTGCAACGCGAAGATTAGAAAGTAGTTCTGCAATGGGGTATCTACTTTTTTGTAAGTTCTCAAAAATAATATCACCATGTTTAATTAAAATGATAGGGTGTCCAAGAATAAAACGATTTAGTTTGTTGAATAGGCTTAATTTTGTAAGGAGTAAATGTAAACATGTGATAACAACCATACCGAGAAATGCTTGTAAAGCACCAGAGACGGGTATGGCCTGGAAAGCTAAATAAGATAAAAAGATTATAGCCCCAAAATCATGAGGAGTTAGTTGTGCTAACGCGGATTTACCGAGTAACTTAAGCGATAGTAAAAATAAGATAAAAAAGAACGACACGTTACATAAAAAGAGAAGCAATAGAGACACTCCTTCGTGTAAAGTTGTACTTACTATTCCCGAAAGTAATATAAATATTACCTTTCAGAGGATAAATTAGGGTTTATTGGAATCTGTCTGTATACAAACAAATAAATGGATATTATCATGAAGGAAGTAAAAGAAAATAGGAGTATATGAATATGAGAAAGAAGAAAATAATGAAGGGCATTTTAGTTGTTATAATGATTTGCGCCGTGTATGCGGGGTTTTTACAATATCACATTTATAAGCATGGGCATATGAATGCAACCTACGATGCTGATTACATAATTGTACTAGGATCGAAAGTAAATGGGACGAAACCATCTTATTCATTGCAATATCGTATTGATAAAGCAGCTGAATATTTAAAATCACATGAGAAAACAATCGCTATCGTATCTGGAGGACAAGGAAAAGGCGAAGACATTTCAGAAGCATTAGCAATGAAACAAGGACTAATAAAACAAAATATCGCAGAAGACCGCATTATAATGGAGGACAAATCTACGAGTACAGATGAGAATATTACATTCTCAAAACCGTTAATTCCAGCCGATATGAAAAAAGGTATGATTGTAACAAACGATTTTCACATGTTTAGAGCGAAAAAAATAGCGGCAAAACAAGGTTTACAATTAGAAGGTCTTCCGGCAAAAACACCGAAACCAATCATCATTCCATCGAATGTACGAGAATATTTAGCAATCACACAGTACTGGTTTATGAATCGAATATAGTGAAAGTGATCCCGGCTGAAACTTCAGGCGGGATTTAGTTTGAGGAAAATCTTACAAATATGTCACGTTCGTGAAAGGTAAAGCGATAGTTTCTAGAATGATTTCCTGACATAATGAAGGTAACAAAAACTATTTAGAGGTGAATCGGATGAAAGGAAATAATATTTTATCTTCGTTATGTTACTTTAGTATCTTTTTTGCACCATTTTTACTACCAATTATCGTGTACTTTGTTGCAGAAGATGAAGTGAAGTATCACGCGAAAAAAGCATTTTGGTCACATGTTTTCCCATACGCAATCTTATTTGGAGGACTAGCAGTATCAGGTATGTACGGTTTAGGTTTCAATCAATCTGACGGTGCTGGAATTGGAATGATGATCACATATGCAGTGTTCATTCTTGTAGGAATTTACTACTTCATTTGGAATATCGTAAAAGGTATTAAAGTTTTGAAAACGGCGTAATAAGATAAGAAATAATATGATGTAAATCTGTCGGTATAATTTCATTTACCGTATTAATAAACGTTTTAAAAAGAGCAATTCAAAAAGAATTGCTCTTTTTGTGCTTATAAGTTGTGAATATTGAAAAAGATATGTTAATTTTTCATTAGGAAGAGAAAAAGGAGTGATTTTCATGAATGAGATGATACATAAAATGGAGCAACACGTTTCAGTTCGTAAATATAAAGAAGAACCTATTCCGAAAGATGTAGTAGAAAGAATGGTGCAAGCTGCGCAGCATGCTGCGTCCTCGCATTTTGTACAGGCTTATTCTGTTATATATGTAACAGATCAAGACCTAAAGATTAAACTAGCAGAGCTATCCGGAAATCGTCACGTGAAAGACTGTGCAGCATTCTTTGTTTGTTGTGCAGATTTAAAACGACTTGAAATGGCATGTGAAAAACATGGTACCGAGATAAAGCATGAAGGAGTAGAAGATTTTATCGTTGCGACAGTAGATGCTTCACTTTTTGCGCAAAACTTAGCGCTAGCAGCAGAATCGTTAGGATACGGTATTTGTTATATTGGTGGTATTCGTAATAATCCGAGAGAAGTGAGTGAACTGCTTCATTTACCTGATAAAGTATATCCTGTATTCGGAATGACAGTCGGCGTACCAGATGAAGATCATGGAGTGAAACCACGTTTACCGGTAGCAGCAGTTCTTCATGAAAATGGATATGATGAACAAAAATATGATGAATTACTAAACGAATATGATGAAACGATGAACGCGTATTATAAAGAAAGATCATCAAACAAGAAAAACGTAACATGGACGGAATCAATGAGTTCGTTTATGTCTAAAGAAAAAAGAATGCATATGAAAGAGTTCTTAAGTGAAAAAGGATTAAATAAGAAGTGAGTAAAGAGGCAAACCTGTGATGTAGGTTTGTCTTTTTGGGAAGGAGAAATACCTAAGGCCAGAAAGTTGTTTATTCTTTCTGAACTTAGGTATTTTGTTTGTTATCATATACATAGAAATAAAAATTAATAATTTTTTACAAAAGTGATAGAAAATGAGAATGAAATGCCAATAGTAAGTAAAAGCGGCATAATAGCCGCTTTTTATCGTTTTATTTAGTATTTGATTTGAAATGTTTATCTTATGAAAGAAAGATTATTGCTAATTGTAAACTGTCAATAAAGTTATTTAAGTTTTGATATGGAATACCCTGCCGGAAAATACAGCAATAATTTTGTTTGAACATATCTGTTATGGCGCAATCTAAAGCATCTTCTATAACAAGTTCAAACTTTCAATAAGAAGATAACCCCCTGTACAACTTAAAAGAATGTACGTAAATATTTTAAAAATCCGTTGATTAAGCCATTTAAAAATAATTTGA